>JACQXX010000020.1 GCA_016208495.1 Acidobacteriota bacterium
A
This sequence comes from Acidobacteriota bacterium, assembly GCA_016208495.1. NCBI lineage: Bacteria > Pseudomonadati > Acidobacteriota > Acidobacteriota bacterium. The sequence goes on from JACQXX010000020.1 coordinate 2, forward strand.
TAATGCCATGAGCTGGAGTCGCACGGGCAGTAAAGCCCTCGCCGTTTTGAAAGTCGTTGAACTCAACCAACAATGGCCTTCCTTATGGGATTTCGAGGATTTGGCTGCCTAATCTTGATCACAGGATTTGTGACAGAAAGTTTTTATTTGCGGCCCTGATTGTGGCCACGGCCTTGATGCTGCCTGGTTGGCGTCAATCTGAGTTTGGGAAGGAAGTGTTCGTTGATCTCTTATGGGTCAACATTGGTTGGGGACTGCTGAATCTATTGCCGGTCTGGCCATTGGATGGCGGTCAGGTGATTTGGGAACTGGAACGGATGTTCTCGCGCAAAGCCACGGGGATTGTGACCGAGGTTGTTTCAAGCGTGGTGTGCCTCGCATTGATTGCCGTGGCGCTTGGAACTCCATTTCGAAATTCAGTCATTATCATCTTATGGTTTGGCTTTCCAAACTTTCAGGCGTTATTCAGTCGCCTTCAGCAACGCAGGGAGAAAGGGTTGTGGGGGCAACTTGATGAAATCAAACGACATATCGAAAACCACCAGCCAGCCGAGGCCATTGCGCAGGCCCTTACTCTTTGGGAGCAGGCTTCGAGTCAGGATCTGAAACAACAGGTATTGTGGCTGTTGATTGATGCCAATTTTGAAAACAAGACCTTTGATGACGGATGGTTGTTTGTGCTCCGGTATAAGGTTTTGTTTGGTCCGCTTCCGGACTATGAAGGTGCCTATCTGGTTGAAATGAAGCAGCCGGAGCGGGCCCTGAGTATTCTCAAACCGGAGTTTGAAAAACATCCCCAATCCTGGGCCACCAGTTACTATCTCCTGGCACTGGCGCAACTTGGCCAGGTGGCGGAGGCTCTCGACCTGTGTCAAACCCTGACCCCATCAACCGAGGTTCTTCGGGTGTTGAACCTGCTTCAGACCGAGGTGTTTTTCCAGGAAAGATATAAAGATTCAATCAAAATTGGAAAGCTGGCGCTTGAATTAGGAGGATCGGGAAATTTTGCTTACAACATCGCCTGCGCATATTCAAAACTTGGTACTCTGGACCTGGGAATTGAATGGCTGGTGAAGGCGATTGGCCTGGGATTGAACGACCCGGCCAGTTTTGATACTGACCCGGATCTTGAATTACTGCGCCAGTCTCCAGGCTATGAACGGGTGGTGCAGGCATTCAAGGCTGATGTCAAACGTCACACACGCGACCAGTGATGGTGTCGCTATTCACATTCGGTATGGAAATTGCCCATTGATCATTTCAAGGCCAATCAAGCTCACACTATGCTGGGATCAGAGTGAAAGTTATTTGATCTCAGCTAGTTGCAGTTTAATTGATCTTGAGTTGAATCAAAATCTTATCTCAAAGGGCAATACCGAACTGTATGAATAAAGCTGTGTATCTGCTGTTCCTGATTTTTGTTCTCAATCTTAGCTGGTTCAATCAACCCTTGCTGGCACAAGACGAGGCAGTTGTTGAACCCGAAAAAAAATCCTGGGTAGAATCAACTGGCGCCCGGCAATCTGTCATTGTTGATGCCGGGCTGGCAGCACTCAGAAAAAGCCCAACGTCACAGGGTGAACTCAAACAACGTCTGCGGGTTGGGCGCAAGCTCTACGTTTTGTCACAAACCCGAAATCGAAAAGGCCAGATATACTATTGGGTGGCGGTCACCCGCCGGACGCGTGGCTGGATTGATGGCCGGGCCCTGGCGCGGTCTGGAACCCGTGGTGATGATGTCCGGTTGTGGAAGTTGATTTTGGCAGAGTCAAACCACTTTGAGCAGTTGCGGCTCTGTCAGATTTTTTTCAGTTTATTCAAACAATCCAAATTGACACCGCAGGTGCTCTGGCAACTGGCCGAGACGGCACAGGCTGAGGCCAGGACCCTGAACTCCCGAATCCAGCGACGGGCAAAAGAAGCTGCTGCCTCAGAAAATGCCGATCTGGCAGCCTATATTGAAAATGATGTGGGATTGGACCGCTATAACCGGTTGGGTATCATTTTCCAGTTTCAGTCTGACACCGGAGAACTGGTCTATGACGGATGGGCACTCCGCCAGCTTCAAAAACGCTTCCCAAAATTTAAACCCCAGACCCAGGTTCCATCCGCCAGCCCATAAGTGCCAAAGATAAAAGGTTTGAGGCCCGAAGGGTCGTCGTTTAATAGCCGTGGTGCGAAGCCCACGGTCACGGCCAGGTTGGGAGCCCCACCCTACAAGAGAGCCACACGCCCTACTGGCGCACTGGCTGAATAAACTCCAGAAACATCGCCTCAAGCTGCATGGTTCGGTTGGCGTTGCGAACCATGTTTTTGCGGATATCTTCAAAACTGCGAAGGAGTTGGGCCAGCCGTTCAATGGTGAATTGCTGGCTGATTGATTTGAGCTTTGTGAGGACATCCAGGTGAATCAGTTTTTCTTCCTCGACTTTGGTCAGCAGATACAGAACGTCGTGCAGGACGCTCTCAATCAGGTTTAAGCGGGCTTCAAATTCGTCACGCTCTTTTTTTCCAAAATGTGTCGCGGCTTTAAACAGTCGAACGCGCTGGGTGCCTTTGCCGAGCAATTCAATGAGTTCGAGGACTTCTTTTCGCATTGCGCGATATTCCGTAAGGTCAATTCCGGTGACTCGACCGGGGCTTCCAAGGGCAATGCGCGCCAGAAGCTGGTTTTCTTCAACTGGCCGTCGGACGTTTTGACTCAGATAGGCTTCCATTTCAGCAATCGTCAGTGGTTGAAATCGGAAGATTTGACATCGTGAGCGGATGGTCTCAAGTAACGCCTGGGCATTTGGAGTAACCAAAATCAGGGATGTATGAATCGGCGGTTCCTCCAGCATTTTCAGCAAGGCATTGGCGGCATTGAGGTTCATCCGTTCGGCTGAATCAAAAATCACCACTCGTCGGTTTCCTTCAAACGGTTCAAAACTCAGCTTTTCGAGTTCGGTTCGGATTTGGGCAACTTTGATAAAAGCCCCGTCTGGCGAAATCAATTGAACGTCAGGGTGTTCCTTTTTCTCGATCCGCAAGCAGGTCGCACAGTGCCCACAGCCGACAAACGGGGAAACCGGGCAGTTGTATGCTTGAGCCAGGGCCAGAGCAAATTGACGTTTTCCAATCCCTTCCGGTCCTGTAAAGAGAAGCGAATGCGGAAGCCGATTTTGCCCAAGTCCCCGAAGCAAAAGGTCTTTGAGTGGTTGATTCCCAAATAATTGATCAAATGACATAAAGCTGAGAGGTCAGTCCCACCTGCGTGAGCGGGCGGGTGGATTTATTCCAGAATTAACAACGGGGCTTCGCCGCCGCCGGAGGACACATTGACCAGTGATGTCGCCGCCAGGCGGACCATTCCGCCTTCAACCTGGTTGTTAAACAGGTAAGGATCAAAATCAACCAGAAGTTCGTGGGTTTCAATGCGGTCGGTGAAAAGGGGAATTTTGATTTTTTGAACTGGAACTCGTTCCTGCACCACATAATCATGATCAATGGCCAGCTTGATGGCTGCTTCCCAGGCTGATTGATCCACGTCCCATCCAATCACCACACCATGTCCGCCGTAATCATCACTTGGTTTGAGGACCAGATGGCTCCGATTTTGCGAAATAAAATCAAGTAAATCAATGGTTTCGCCTTTATGGGTTGATTTGCCGGCTTGAACCAGGCGCGTCCAGGGAATGTGGTTGCGAAAGACCTGTACCTGTTCAGGTGTGAACAGGTGTTCAAATTGTTCGTCGCTGAGAATGGCAAACCCAGCTTTTTTGTGGGCAATTTTGGCCCGAAACGAGTTGATCATACAGACCCGATGCCCGGCATAGGCACGCACGAGCGGGTGTGTCTCGTCAAATTTCTCCAGAAACTCGTGAATGATCACCCGTTTGTAAAAGATATCAATCGCGAAATCGCCATATCTGAGTACCTGATTATCATATTCCAGTTCGTGCGGATCACAGATTACCGTTGGGTAGCCCTGTGATTCAAAATAGATTTTCAGGACTTCGAATTCGCTCCAGGTTGGCACACCCCGCCAGTCTACAATGCCAATGTGTGGTTTTTCCTTACTTCCGCCCCAGGCCCGGTAGGCCTCCACCAGGGCCCGCAGGAGCCGGGTTTGTGGATCGGGAATCCAATGTGGAAATTTCTCAAGAAATTCCCGCAAATGCGGGAGCTTGAAAAAAATATTACTCATCAGTGCCTGATCCGAGATTCCAGCCGGAGTTTCGGCATTATATTCCAAAAACTGAAACCCAGTGTCGGTACAGAAGGTGTCCAGGCGACTGGTCACACACAGCCGGGGATAGCCGGGATCCAGCCGGGCCATGGTTTCTTCTTTGGGTCTTAACCCAAGGCGGGCCATAATATGGGGATTTTGAAGCGCCACTGCCGCCAGATGTTCAAATGCCGTGGCCAAAGCTTCAGCCGCATCACTGATGGCCTGATACTGAGACCGATGCAGAATATGGGGACGCAAAAATGGGCACAGCGGACGCGTTCCATGCAACAGGCCCTGGTCGCGCTCGGCTATAAGCAATTGGTCAAACAGGGCGGGGCTCAGTGATGTGTCACTGGCAATTCGCTGGTCAAGCCAGGCCAGAGCCGGCACGAGAGCTGGGTGAGTCATAACGGCAAATCCTTGAGGGAGAGGGAAATTGAGACCGAAAACCACACCGTGGGGCTGGAACTGGTGCGCGCGATACTCTAGCGGAAGAGGGCTGAATTCGCCATGAAAAAAATGAGATTGGAAAGTCAGTATATGCCGAACCTGCACGGAAGTGGTGGGAAGAAACTTGGAAAAAGTTGGGTGTCTTAATGTCAAAAAAACTTGACAAGGATACACTCAGGTATTACACTCGGCCCAGATTCAACAATGGCACCTTCGGTAGAAGGCAGCCAGAATTAATACCTTCTTAAAGGAAATGGGTTGGAGGCAATCGAATGGGCAAGATTATTGGAATCGACTTAGGAACGACAAACTCGGTAGTCGCCGTGATGGAAGGCGGCGAACCAGTTGTGATTACAAATGCTGAAGGAGCGCGAACAACTCCGTCAGTGGTGGCATTTACCAAAGATGGAAATCGCCTGGTGGGGCAGGTCGCCAAACGTCAGGCGGTGACCAATCCTGAAAACACAATCTATTCCATCAAGCGCTTTATGGGCCGTCGCTATAATGAGGTGTCTGGCGAAATTACCCAGGTGCCGTTTTCGGTTCAACCCGCTTCCAATGGGGATGTTCGGGTGATGGCTGGAAGCAAGGAATGGGCGCCGCCGGAATTGTCAGCGATGGTGCTTCAGAAATTGAAGACCGCCGCCGAAGAATATCTGGGGCAACCCGTAACCGAAGCTGTGATTACGGTGCCGGCCTACTTTAACGATGCTCAGCGGCAGGCAACCAAAGATGCCGGACGAATTGCTGGTTTGGACGTCAAGCGGATTGTGAACGAACCAACCGCGGCGGCGCTGGCTTACGGATTGGATAAGAAAAAAGAAGAAGTGATTGCGGTTTTTGACTTCGGCGGCGGTACGTTTGACATTTCAATCCTCGAAGTCGGCGAAGGCGTGGTTGAGGTGAAAGCCACCAACGGTGATACCCACCTGGGTGGTGATGATATTGATAAACGTCTGATTGAATGGATCATTTCAGAATTCAAGAAGGATCAGGGCATTGATATTTCGTCTGACAAGATGGCCTTGCAGCGGCTGAAAGAAGCGGCTGAAAAAGCCAAAATGGAACTGTCATCGGCGTTGGAAACAGAAATCAACCTGCCGTTTATCACGGCTGACGCTTCTGGGCCAAAACATCTGGTGATGCGCCTGACTCGGGCGAAGTTTGAAAGCCTGGTGGATGACATTCTGCGTCGGACGCTCGAACCCTGCCGACTGGCGATGGAAGATGCCGATATGAAGCCATCTCAAATCCACGAAGTCGTGCTGGTTGGTGGTTCAACCCGGATTCCGAAGGTTCAGCAACTGGTGCGTGAATTTTTTGGCAAAGAGCCGAATAAATCGGTCAATCCAGATGAAGTCGTGGCCGTCGGCGCGGCGGTTCAGGCTGGGGTTTTGGCGGGTGATGTCAAAGATCTGTTGCTTCTGGACGTGACGCCGCTGTCACTGGGGATTGAAACCCTGGGTGGCGTGACCACGGTGTTGATTCCACGCAATACCACGATTCCAACCCGCAAAAGCGAAGTCTTTTCAACGGCGGCTGACAACCAGACCTCGGTTGAAGTCCACGTGCTGCAGGGTGAACGCCCAATGGCGCGCGACAACCGGACCCTGGCCCAGTTCCGATTGATCGGAATACCGCCGGCACCGCGTGGGGTGCCTCAAATCGAAGTCACGTTCGATATTGATGCCAACGGCATTGTGAATGTGTCGGCCAAGGATTTAGGCACTGGACGCGAACAAAAAATCACAATTACGGCCAGTTCGGGATTGGCCAAGGATGAAATTGACCGGATGGTTCGCGATGCTGAATCAAACGCGGCGACTGACCAGCAGCGTCGTGAGCAAATTGAATCGAAAAACCGACTTGACTCGCTGGTGTACCAGACTGAAAAGGCGTTGTCTGAAAATCGGGATAAGGTTGATGCTGCCACGATCAGCGAGATTGAAGCTGCACTCAACGAATCAAAATCCAAGCTTGAAACGGCCAGCTTGTCGGAACTCAACAGCCTGTATGAAAAACTCAGCCGCAGTTCACAAAAACTGGCTGAAGTCATTTATCGTCAGGGTGGGGCCGGTGCTCCTCCAGGTGGATCAGCCAGTGGCGCCTCGGCCTCAGCCGGTGCCGGCGGCGCAACATCTAAATCAGATGACGATGTGATTGATGCCGAATACGTTGATGTGGACGACAAGAAGTAGTCCCGATCACGGTTGAAACTTCAGATCACAGTGGTGTCAGGACAATGAGGAGAAGGCTTTGCTGTCAAGAAAACGGCTTTCTCCTCAACCTGTTTCTGGACTCTTTTCCGGTGGGTCCTTTCGCCTGGACCTGTATCAATTCACATCTGTTGAGGCTGCCGTATGGCAAATGAAGACTATTACACCTTGCTTGGGATCGCGAAATCGGCCTCAGCCGAGGAAATCAAAAAGGCATATCGCAAATTAGCCCGGAAGTATCACCCTGATCTCAACCCAGGTGATAAAGTGGCCGAAGAGAAATTCAAAAAAATCTCTGAAGCCTTCGAAGTGCTCAGCGATCCGAAGAAACGCGAAATCTACGATAAATTTGGCAGCTATAATGAAAGCTATGCCAATGCCGGCCCGGGCGGTTTTGGCGGCTTTGATTTCGGAGATATGGGAAGTGGTTCATTCCGCGACATTTTTTCAGAATTATTCAGCGGAGGGAAAGCCGCGGCGGCATCTGGCCCCAGCACCCAGCGCGGCGCTGATATTGAGTATCCGCTCGCCATTTCGTTTGAAGACGCTGCCAATGGATTGACCGCGACCATCACGATCAGTCGCAATGAAAGTTGCACCAGTTGCAATTCGACCGGAGATGGGCCCGGACCAACCACAACGTGCGGCACCTGTAATGGAACCGGCCAACGGGGACCCAATCGCATGGGATTTGGGTTGAATATGCCCTGCAGTGCCTGTAATGGAACCGGAAAACGACGACCAATTTGTGTGGCCTGTCGCGGTCAGGGTGTGCTCTTAAAGTCCGAAGCCGTCAAGGTTCGCATCCCGGCTGGGGTGGATACTGGCTCGCGGGTTCGAGTTCCCGGCAAAGGCCATGCGGGTGTGCGCGGCGGACAGGCGGGGGATTTATTGATCATTACCAATGTTGGAGTGCATCAATATTTTGTTCGCAAAGGGGATAATATCCACTGCACGATTCCGATTACGGTTCCAGAAGCCGCGCTTGGCACCAAGATCGAAGTCCCCACGATCAATGGCAAGGCCGTTCTGCGAATTCCACCCGGTACGCAATCCGGACAGCAGTTCCGGTTGCGGGACAAAGGATTTCCAATCCTTCGAAGTCAAGGCCAGGAACGGGGAGATCAGTATGTCGAAGTCCGAATTACCCTTCCAAAGGTCATCAGTGAAGAGACCAAGGAAATTTTGCGACAGTTTGCAAAGTTGAATCCAGAAAATCCTCGGGCTGAAATCGGACTTTCCTAATCGAATGAAAAATGAAGAAAGTGGTGAGTGGTTGGTGGTGAGTGGTTGGTGCTTCTTCGAAGGTCTTGCTTTCTAAGCATCAGGTACTAATCACTCACCACCAACCGCTCACCACTATGAATTTTCTTCATTCTTCATCCAATTGAATTTGGAGGTTGGTTGTGGTTCAAGAGCGGAAGAAGCGACCCAAGCGATACACTATCGGTGTGGTGGCCAATACATTTGGCATTCACGAACAAACGCTTCGGCTGTATGAACGTGAAGGTCTTCTGACGCCGTCCCGGTCAGAAAAAAACACCCGGTACTACACTGATGATGACCTGGAAAAACTGAAGATGATCTTGAGTTTGACTCGGGATATGGGGGTCAACCTGGCTGGAGTGCAAATCATTATTGATTTACGGCAGCGCATGGACGAGATGCAGCGAGACTTCAATCGGTTTTTAGAGTATCTGCGCGAACAAATTGCTGAAAACATGGCTGTTGACCAGGAGCACCTGCAAAATGCGCTGGTGCGAACTCCCCCAAGCCATCTGGTGATCATTGAGCAAACCGAGCGCCGCACGTCACGGGGGAATGCGCTTTCAAAAACAGCCCGACAAATTAAAATTGAGACCGCCGATGATCCAATCACAATTGATCTGGATCAAAATCAATCCTGATACCATTGAGGGCTGGGGGGATCAGGACTCAGGGAAATACAATCCTATCAACGACTTAACCTCTTGCTCATACAAGAGGAACTTTCCAAAGTGGTATTAAAGAAAACGGGCTGAAGAGATCGAGTTTATGGAAAGCACCTTCCAACTCGCACGCTTCAGCCCGTTTGCGTTTGAACCCTTCTTCGGTGTTCGCTTATTGCCGCCAGTTTTCGGTTGAACTCACATATCCATCCCTGGCGCCCTTCAGGTATTCGGTCAGCGTGATGCCGACCCGGAGCGCAAACTGTTCTTCAAGTGACAAGATATCTCCAACCGTTTCATCTAACGAGATGCGTTCAACTCGCCACATCGGCAGAAAACTATTGGTTAGCCCAATATTTGATTCTCCATTGGTAACGGAATTAAGCCAGTCGTCAAACGTGTTGATATCAACGCCGCAAATTTGAACTCCAGATTGTTCAATCGAGACCAGAATGCCCCAAATCTTTTCCCGAGGGCTATGTAAACTCAATACCACGCTTGAACCCGAAGTAATCCGTACCATAGAACTCCCATTGATCTTTCGAGACATAGCCCTCACCAAGATGAAGAATGTGGTTAGTGGTTAGTGGTTAGTGGTTAGTGGTTAGAAATCAATACTTTCGAAGAAGAACCAAGAACCAAGAACCAAGAACCAAGAACCAAGAACCAAGAACCAAGAACCAAGAACCAAGAACCAAGAACCAAGAACCAAAAGCTAACCACTAACCACTAACCACTTTCTTCATTCTTCATTCCACTTACTCTGATTCCAAAACTTTTCGCATTTCGGCTTCGATTTCCTGTCGGGAAACACGAACCGTTGTCAGGCTTTCGCTGGAGTCTTCAACTGGGGTGGTAAGCTCAAGTGATCCAGTGGTAGCTCCGAAATTGGTGTCTGAAACGTCTGGATCAAGATCTACCCGAACCAGGGCTGTTCCAAGCCGAATGATGTCTCCATCCATTAACAACACCCCTTTGGGGTTATTGCGCGGGACTTCGAGGGCTTCACCAGCGCGTTCAACTGACGTTCCATTGGCGCTTCCAGTGTCATAAAGCAAAAATTCCCCATCTTCGAACACGATAGTGGCATGCTGGCGCGAGACACTGCTGTTTGGGGAGTTGTCGTCGTCGAGCCGGGAAAACACAAAATCATTCCGTCTCAGGATTTCTCCGGTTTGTTTATCAAGCACATTCCGTAACCGGCCCAAATAGGTTGATTTTCGGGTAATGACATACGGGGTGCGATACACCTGGCCGCTCATCGCCGACAACCGTGCCAGTCTGGGGATTTGAGGTTGGCGTCCGGTCACTTCCAGAATTCGTCCTTCGGATTCATCAACCTTGACGGTGACATCATCATTGGTGTCTTCCGGTGTTGGCCATTCAAAGACCAGGGAGCAGGTTTTTTGGCGGTCTTCAGTCACATACCCTTTGATTTCGACGGTAATGGGGGCAAAGAGTTTAAAGCCCGATCCGGTGATGTAATCATAGAGGTACTTCATAAACACCACGGAATTAAACAATACCTCGTATTCCTCAAGCTTCTCGGGGGTTGGATTTGGGGCATTGACCACAATTTTGTTTGGGACGTAGGTTTCATTCCCAACCCAGATAAACCGTTTGCGAGCCAGTTCATCCAGAAGATGGCGGGCAATTGAGTTTGGGGCAATGTCGGTGGGGGTCAGCCAGTAATTCGCTTTGACCGATTCGGTCAAAAACTGTTCGAGATTGATCAACATTTGTCGCGTGTCGCTTGCCATAAACGAATCGTCCGTAGGGTGAAGAGGTCAAAGGTTGTACTGCCAGGCAGTGGAGGGAAGTGGGTGGGGCAACCCCAGATTGGTTTGTGTGTTGTCTGGTTGAGCCATTGAAGATTATTTCTGTTCAGAACCCAACATTCGTTTCAACGGCATTGAGCACCATTCTTGATTGGTATGAGCCAGCCCAAACCAGATGGTGCCAATTTGTGGATTGAGTGAAAACCGGACTTGATGACCGGTAAATTGAGTGCGCAACGTTGCACGCCCAAGAATAGGGATAAAAACCGCCATCACACCATCACTGGTTTTCCCGGTTGCCCGATCAACTGATTGTGGCTCAACCCCAGACCGAACTGAAATCAGGATTTCGGAGACAGATGAGCCATCGTCCTGTGGTTCAATCACTGGAAAAATAAAGTATTTTCCACTTGGGATCACAAAGGTTTCAATCTGCACCGGATGGGTAATTTCAATAGGTTGCCAGAGTGAGGTTGCCTGGGTGGTGGGCGTGACAGCCTTGATGACACTTGAGCCTTTTGTCCGGCACCCAGCCATTGGAATCCAGGCTGCCATCACAAGCATTGCCAGTCCAAAGATTCGATACCCGAGCGGGCAAAACCTGTTCCCGTGAGTGGATATCATTTTGAAATCATCCTGGTAGATTTGAAAAATGTTAACTCCTGAAAAAATCTATATTTACCTGAGTACTGGTTGTTATTTTTTCTTCCCAGGTGACTCAGCCGGAGCTGGGTTTTTGAGTTTGAGTGGAGTCGAGACCCACTCGTGATTTCCACCACTCAGCCCATACCATAGCGAGACAATCTGTGGGTTGAGCGCGGCCCTGGCTTTGTTTTCAGTAAACCCGGTTTTGAGTTCCGCACGGCCTACGACTGGGATAAAAACCGCAAAGGTCCCGTCGCTCGCACGGTGCTTTTCTTTATCAATTTCCTCAATTTTGAGATCCGGTTTTTGAGCCAGGACCATCTGGGTGATTGATTTTGCACCGTCAACTGTCTCAATAACTGGAAACAGGAAATATGCCCCGGCTGAGATTGTCACATTTTCGGAAAGACAATCTTTTTCAACCGTGACTGCCTGCCAGAGGGATTGTGGCCCGACCGATGACGCTGGATTTCCAGTTGGCGGGGACGTTGAGGGTGGGCTCCCAGACGCTGGCGTCCCCGCCGTCTGGGTTGGCGACGCCGTCTGGGTTGGTGGTGCGGGTTGACAGCCCATGATCGAAAAGCAGAATAAAAACAGAACTCCCAGGTAAAAAGAGGGAACTCGCTTGTGAGAGCGAATAGAAAGAAAACACTTCATAAATAGCTGAAATCGTTCAAGATCGAATGGTGTGAAACGCCACTCATTGATGTAACGAGAAGTGGAATCAGGCTATGTCCCGAAAAGAAATTGGCCCAACTCCCTGGCGGTGCCGGAAATAAATGAGATTTTGAAAGAAGGATCCTGCACCTGGTTGAACCAAAAGTGAGCATTTGTGCAATCCAGGATGGTGATTGGTGTTTGTGGAAAAGAGAGGGCACTGCGGATTCACCACAGGGTGGCCCGGTTAGGATTTCGGCTCCAGTACCTGATCCAGACACTGTACCTGAACCTGATATTTGGTCAGATCCTGATCCGGATACATGCGAACCACGGTTCCTGATTCGACGTGAAAACAACTCAATGGGTCTTCAAAGGTGCATCCGGTATCAAGCCCAATCGCACTGCCGCACACATAAATTTCGCCAGGTTGGCGAACCCCGTCTTGCGGAAGGTACCGGGTTGGGGTATGGCCAAAGAAACACGGCTTTCCACGATACAATTTGAAAAATTTAAGGTCACGGGTCCAAATCAAGACATCCGGCTCGCACTCTGACGGATGCTTGCCGGGAACAATTCCGGCGTGCACATACAATGCTTTATCATCCTCATAAAAGAACGGCATGCGGCGGAAAAAATCGAGGTGTTCTTGCGGAATATGGAGGGAAATGGTTGAGGTTTCTTCGTTGATCTCGCACCCGTATTGATTCATGGTCATGATGCCGCCATTTTCCGGGATGAGCCAGAGGGGGTCGCCCTCGTCCAGCAAATCCAGCAGCATTTGTTCATGATTCCCCCGCAATGCCACAACCCGTGGATTTTGTGCCTGCAGTTCAATCACATAGGAGACGACCCCTGGCGCATCCTCGCCTCGATCAATCAGGTCTCCAACAAAAATGATTCGGTCCCGCCGAGGATTGTAATCGAGCGATTCAACAATTCTTTTTAGTTGCCGATACCTTCCGTGAATATCACCGAATACGTAGGTGTTTTGCATTCCGGGTAAGCCTCCGGGTGAACAAGCTCTTTCAGTCTGGGTGCGCCGAAAATAGAATCACAGCAAAGCTCTCAGGGAAGGCGAAGCGGCAGGGGGATCGCTTCCAGAAAGCGGTAATTGAAATCTTGAACTGGGAGTGTAAAGGCTGAATTCAGGATACCTAGTCTAGCAGAAGTTTGCGCCAAGACTCTACATAAAAATGGCAGGTTGGGGAAAGAAAGGGAATCGGGGATGGGGGATAGGGGATAGGGAAAATCAATGTAATTTGTGGAAGTTGGGATTCCAAAATCTTTCATTTCACTTGTTCTAACCCCTGCCCCCTATCCTCCAACCCCTTGATTACTGTCGGAGTTCCACAATCGTGGCACCCGCGCCACCCTGGTTGTTTGGGGCCTTGTAAAACCGGGCCACATGGGGGTGTCCTTCGAGCAGGTTTTCAATTTCGCGCCGCAAAATTCCCATCCCCATTCCGTGAATAATGCGCACCTGACTCATCTGGTGCATGGCGGCATCATCCAGAAATTTGTCGGCGCGATCTCTGGCCTCTTCGGCGCTGCAGCCAATCAGATTGATTTCAGCCTGAGATTCTTCCGAAGCCGGTTGATGACTTGTGGCGGCAGCAGCGGCAGCCCGCTCCAACACCGATTTGTGACCTGCCTGCGATTTTGACTTGCTGATTCGCCTGACGTGGGTGTTCGCGGTTTTTAAGCGCATTGACCCAACGCGAACCAGCAACATTCCCTGTTGAATTGATTCAATCACGCCCTCCTGGCCCAGATCAGTTCGCACCAAATCCCCAACCCGCAGCTCACCTTCCTCAACCGTCGGCTCCTCGGTTTGAGGTGTTCCAGGGAGTTGCGGAGTGGTTGGTGGAGGAGTCGGTTTGACCAGTCGAAGGGCATTTTGTTGTTTGAATTTTTCATTGGCGGCCCGAGCCAGTTTTTCAACCGCTCGTTCGGCTGAATGTTGGGCTTTAGAGCGTTGGACCTGATCGGAAATTTGGGTTAGCAATGGTCGAACCTGTTCAAAAAATTCATCCCGAAGCTCGTTGAGGGTTTCGGTAAATACTTTTTGGCGGGCCAGTTCCCGTTCGGCAAATTGTTGATCAAGCCGGGCATAGCGTTCAGCCAGGATGGCCCGTTCTTCTTCAAGGGCCACATTTGAATCGTGGTGGTAGTCAATTTCTGATTTCAGTTTTTCAAGGTAGTGAGACAGGTCCCGTTCGCGGGAGCCCAGTTTCTCCAGGGCCAGATCGAGAATTGCCGGGCTGAGGCCCAGCCGACGGGCAATTTCAATCCCGCTTGAAGATCCAGCCTGGGTTGTCAGCAGCCGGTAGGTTGGCTGCAAGGTTTCAAAATCAAATTCCACCGAGGCGTTAAACACCCCATCGGTGGTGTCGGCATACACTTTTAATGGGTTGTAGTGGGTTGAAACAATCGTGTGGATGGTCTGTGACCGCAGGAAATCAACTATTGCCGTTCCCAGCGCCGCTCCTTCGTCGGGATCAGTTCCAGTGCCAATTTCATCAATGAGCACCAGGGCTGGTGCCGTCACTGTTCCAGTAATGGTGCGGATGTTGGTGATGTGCGACGAGAAGGTAGACAGGTTGGCAGCCAGTGACTGGTGGTCGCCAATATCGGCGTGGATTTGATGAAAGAGGCAGACATTGGCTTCGCGAGCCGGTACATGTAACCCGCTTTGGGCCATCAGCGCACAGATGCCGGCGGTTTTCAGCACCACGGTTTTGCCTCCGGCATTCGGACCGCTAATGACCATGACCTGTTCGGTACCGTTGAGGGTAAAGCTGATGGGAACGATTTTTCCGCCTTCCTGATTCAACCGCGATTCAAGCAACGGGTGACGGGCGTCCGTGACGGAAAAAATCCCATCGGTGTTGAGTTTTGGCTCCACAGCGCGAAAGGTTTCAGCGAAGCGGGCTTTGGCCGCCAGAAAGTCAATTTCAGCCAGTGTCCAGGCAAGTTGTTCAATGGCACTGTGTTCAGTTCGCAGCGCTTCAGTAATCTGAAAGAGAATTCGGGCAATTTCAGCCTCTTCCATATCCTGGAGGCGAACCATCTCATTATTGAGTTCAATCGTTCCAATCGGCTCGATAAAGACGGTTGCCCCACTCGATGAGGCGGCGTGGACCACGCCAGGCAGGTGGCCCCGGTGGTCGCTCCGAATCGGAAGGACAAATCTTCCATTGCGTTGGGTGATGATTTGATCCGAAAAAGCCGGTTCAAGTTCAGCCTGGCGGAGCATTCCTTCCAACTGACGGTGGATCCGGGCGCGCTGAGTTTGGATTTCGTGCCGGATCCGGCGTAATTCCGAGCTGGCGCGTTCGTCAATTTCACCGGTCGGAAGCAGTACCCGGCGGGTGGATTGATAGAGCTTGCTCAAGTTGGGCAGAAGGTGAAAAACACTGTTCAGGGTCGGGAATTCATCTCGAACCGGGCGAAACATTTCCTGAAGTGAGATTCCGACCTGCATAAATCTCAAAACCGTTTGTAGTTGATCAGTTTCGAGCCGCGTGCCGGCAATCCGAAGTTGTTCGAGAATTGAGGTTGGATCGGGTAAGTCCCCGACCGAAAGCCGGCCAACTTCCTGACAAAACCGGCGCGCTTCGGTGGTGAGCGTGAGATTCCGAGTCACAACTGACCATTCGTCAGTCGGAGTCAACTCCAAAGCCATGAGGCGGCCCTGGTCAGATTGAGCCTCTCGGGCGAGCATTGCCCGAAGCTGTGGAAATTCAAGTGTATCAAGTGCTTGTATTGGCATGTTCTTCATTTGAAAGGAATAATTTCCCAGTGTGGAACTTGATTAAGGTTCCAGGTCCTGGCACCATGAATGGCCAGGCCATTCAACAGTTGACTTCGCTGAGCAGGGAAGCTGGATGTGGTTGGGACACAGGTGAAAATCGGCTGTCCTATCAATCCAGGCTGTCTCTCAGGAACGAGGAACCACGGCTAGAATAAATTTTTCATGGGAAATTTCGGATAACATCCCTCGAAGCAGCAGAATCGTCTGGCAATTCGGCGAGGAGTTGTGTGAACTGGAAGAGAGGCCAAACTGGGTGACGAGCACACCCGGCGGAATGGATACCGCCGGGTATTGGTGATCTCTCTGGTTGACAACGAAAACCCTGGTCAAAAGGAGGAATAGGTGAACCCTGGTTTACGCCTCTGCTGCAAACCGATTATGGATGTCCTGGAGGGGCACTGCGGCCAGGCAACTGCTGGGGGTTGGCTTCTGGGATTTCAAAATCGGCGGCTACTGAAATCTGACTGGCCTGCACCATGGCATCCAGTCGTTCCTCCAACTGTTTTCCTTTCAGCATATCACGAATCTGATCCTGCAACGGTTTGTCCAGCGGTCGGGTGCGATGGTCCGTAACCTTGATGATATGCACTCCATATTCCGTGATGACGGGTGAAGTTGTAATATCGCCGGTCTTTAACGTAAACGCGGCCTCTTCAAATGGTTTCACCATTTGGCCCCGGCCAAAATATCCCAGATCGCCGCCTTGTTTGGCCGAACCGGTATCAAGTGAAAATTGCTCAGCCAGTTTGGCAAAATCAGCCCCACCCTGGACTTGTTGAATCAATTCACCAGCTTTTTGTTTGGCTTCATCGGCGGTGTACACCTTCTGAGTTGGGGTGTGTTCACCGGGGTGAGGCTGCTCTGGGTTCAGTTCCTTGGTCGGGAGCAAAATGTGACTGGCCTTTACTTCTTCAAAGGTGTCACTTTTGTGTTCTTCATAATATTTGTTGATTTCAACGTCTGAAACCTGGAGCGATTTTTGAATTTGCTCAACGGTTTTTTCACCCACCACATTGGCTTTGGTGACCAGCCATTTGATTTTGAATCCTGGATCTTTCATTGCCCCAGCTTTTTCAGCCCGTTCAGACAAAATGGAAAGCTCCGCGAATTGTCCTTTTAAGTCACTGGCATTCGGGAGCTTTTTCAAGTCGGCATTTTTGTTGAGAAAGTCATCAAAGGCGGTCGGATTGACCTTGTAATACTGATCAATTTCTTCCTTGCTCACTTTGGCCTTTTGGCCTTCGGGTGATTCCTTGTAGATATTGATCAGGATTTGTTTCCGGGCCAGCTCCAACTGGGACTGAATCTCAGGTTTGGCGGTGATGCCAAGGCGATCAGCTTCTTGACCAAGCGCAATCGCTCGTTTCAAGTCTTTCACCAAATCAGCTTTTCCATTTTCGGCACCGCTGAGTTGCATCAACAACATCGGGTTGAGGCCCTTCAAAAAGTTTTCCATTTCAACTTTTGAAATATTGACCGACGTTTGTTGTGACCGGGTTCTCATTGCAATCACACCCGAGAGGGCGATCAAGCAAACAATAACAAGAGTATAGAGCGCTCGTTTCAAGGGGATAATCTCCTGTGCTCAGTGATGGTTAAAAACCAGAGGAATGAAGAATTGAGAATGAAGAATGAAGAATTGAGAGTGAAGAATGAAGAAGGTGGTTCGTGGTTAGTACCTGGTGATTGGTACCTCGTACTTGGAAATCAACACTTTCGGAGAAGAACCAAGAACCAGGATTTCTTTATTCTCAATTCTTCATTCTTCATTCTTCATTCTTTATTCTGATTCCTGGTGTTCGGTTTTCTGCGAGAGTTCAAGCAAAACTCCGTGAGTACTTTTCGGATGGACAAAAGCAACCAGACATCCGTCAGCCCCAGGGCGCGGGTGCTGGTCAATCAATTGATAACCCTGATCTTTGAGTATTGCCAGAGTTGCCGCCACATCGTCAACCCGAATACAAATATGATGAATTCCAGGGCCGCGTTTGGCAATGTATTTCGCAATCGGGGAGTTGTCATGGGTGGCTTCAAGCAGTTCGACCCGGCTGTCGCCGATGGGCAACATGGCCACTTTTACTCCCTGGTCTTCGACAACTTCTTCGCCACAGACCGCGAGCCCCAGGGCATCACGGTAAAACTTGAGTGCCGTTTCCAGGGATTCGACCGCAATTCCCAAATGGTCAATTTTCATAGATAGTTCGCAGTATCCCTTCATTCCGAAAGTGATTTAGGGTTCCCTGAGAGATTCAGACGGTCAAGGATTTCCTCAACAATCGAATAGGGGTCACGTTCGCGGGTGGCAACCTGGTTAGCCCAGGCTGACCATTCGGGACCGGTTGCCGCCCTCCGGCGGGCAACTGTCAGGAGCTTCTCTCTCAGAAGTTCCGTGAGTTTGAGTTCGGCAATCCGTGCCTGCCGGTCCTGCCGTGCCTGTTGATGTTGTTGCAGGAAAGTCAGGTAGCTTGCAATAGCCTCAATTACTTCGTCAAGGCCCTGGTGGCGCGTGGCCACGGTCTTTAAGATCGGAGGCTGCCAGAAATCAGGGCGGTGACCCAGGCTGAGCATGGCCTCGATTTCCTTTTCGATGCGTTCGACGCCCTCGCGATCAGACTTATTAATAATGAACAGGTCCCCAATCTCCATGATGCCGGCTTTGATTGACTGTATGTCATCGCCCATTCCAGGCACCATCACCACCAGCGTCACATCGGCGGTTTTGACAATATCAACTTCGTCCTGGCCGACGCCGACGGTCTCAACGATCACCCGGTCATAGCCGGCGGCATCCAGAATCAGCGCGGCGTCGGCGGTTGCCCGAGCCAGACCGCCGAGATTGCCTCGGGTGGCCATGCTTCGAATGTAAATGCCTGGATCCAGCGCCAGTGACTGCATTCGAATCCGGTCCCCAAGGATGGCGCCGCCTGAAAAAGGACTGGATGGGTCAACGGCCAAGATTCCGACTTTCTCACCGCGCTGGCGGTACAATTTCGCCAATGTATCAACCAGTGAGCTTTTCCCGGCGCCGGGTGAACCAGTCAACCCAATCACCGTGGCTTTCCCGGTGTGCGGGAAAATCTGTTTCATCAGGGAGAGCGCCTCGGAGGTATTGTTTTCAATTGCGGTAATACCTCGGGCGATGGAGCGGATGTTGCCCTTTAAAATGCCGTCAGCCAGCGTGTGTGCAGTACTCAAAACCAGAAACTCCTTCGGGAGAAGATAAAAAGAAGGTTTGTATTCTAGGAATTCATCGCTGGCATTCAAGTCCTGCCAGCCGTGAGTGATCAATGTGTTTCCGCAATTCACCGACCGGGATTCGTCAGTAACCCCCAAAAAACCGTCAGTGGCCGGGTTGTTTTTTGAAGTGGCCGTCGTGTCTGGCAAAGTGCGGTTTGTCAACAAAACCTCATCAAAAAGATTCAGATCGCACAAGGAGAAACTATATGACACGCATTTTCAAACTTTGTATCGTCAGCATTTTGTTCATTTTTGGAGTGGGTACCAGTCAGGCATTTGGGCAACAGATTGTGACTGACTCAGAACTCAATCAACAGCTTATCACTTTTCAGCAAAACTTCCCGCAATTTGTTTCTGAACATCCAGGACTGACCGCCGGTGCTTCAGACATCAACATTGATGGGGCGCAAAAAAAGGTATCCTTCAGTTTTCAACAGCAGGGCCAGTACAACGTTACCTACGGCAATCTGGTTTTCAGCCCAACGACCCCCATCAGTCCACGCCGGTTTATGATGTCGCTCGATATCCAGAGCATCACCCACACCGGCAGCGCCGCCATTGATATCACTGATAAGAAGGGAAGAAACTTTAACCTGCAATGTGAAAACAATTCCTTTGCCGTGGGGGCGGTGAAATTTACGTCTGAAGTCATCGTTCCCGAATCTGGCACGGTGGTGATTCTCAACCGCCAGGTGAACTTTGATCCCAAGACCGTCGTGGTTTCCATACCCTGTCTGAAAGCCAGGCAAACACCGGAACAGGCCGCCAATGAAGCCGAGTTTGATGACTCGTGGCAGGAAGACCTGGGTCAGGGCTTGATTGACACCGCCCTGGCTGAACGGGGAAGCAGCCCAAGCAAGGGAACCCTCAACACAGTAAGCGCCACAATGCAGGCGCTGGCGGCGGTACCCGGCTCAAGTGTTGCCACTTCAACCACGGAAGCGGTCACCACCAACGGCACGATGACCGCCGCGTCTGCGCCAGCCCCCTGTAGCGGTACCGTCCAGGCTGATATTCAACTCGTGATTGCCGACCTGTCAGCCATTTCGGCCCAGGCTCAAGCCCAGGGATTTCAAACAGCGGTTCAAACACTGACGACTGATTTGCGAACTATCATTCCAACCCTGACCGCACCGAGCCAGTCAACCGTCCAGAAGTTCATTGATGATTTGAATAAATACACGGCTTCGACCAGCATGGGCGGCACCACCATCACTGCCATCGAGCAAGCGGTTCTGATTAACGATTTCAACAATGTGGTTTTGAGCACCGGGATTACCTCAGACCAGCTTACCACGCTGCAAACTGATCTGATCGGGGCCCTAAATACAGTGTCAGGGATTTCAACGGCCCAGCTTCAGACTGATTTCCAAAAGTTGATTGCTGATGTTCAAGCCTGCCTCAATAAGTAAACCGGGCTGAAGACTCGCAAGCTCGGGGCTGAAGAAAATGGGTTTAATACCCTGAACCCGAAGTCTTCAGCCCCCAGCCTTGTCATTACCCAAATTTTTCGATGTGCCTGTTGAGTCCCAACTTGAGGTGAACCCCAACTTGTGGGGTCACCACATCGGGTAGCCATCAACCATCTCACCACAGAGGACACAGAGGAGCACAGAGGCCGATCAGTTGCTCAAAACCTCTGTGTTCCTCTGTGTCCTGCGGTGGTTCAAAAATGATGCTGACGGTTCATTGTGTTCGGGGTGATGGGGGCAATTCAGGTTGATATTTTGGAAATCGAAAAAATTTGGGTAATGACAAGGCCCTCAGCCCTGGTCTTTTCAGCTTCGGAATCGTTTTTTCCCCCTGCTGGGCGCCGGATTGACATCTTCGGAATGCAGTTTCAATGTCGGTTCGGCGGCCAGCTTCCAGTCACTGATTTCCCCTCGCTGTAACCTCATATAGCCGGCAGCCGCAATCATGGCGGCATTATCCGTGGTAAAAACCGGACTCGGAAACGCCACCGGCACCCCTACCGTTTTGGAAACCTCCTTCATCGCTTCACGCAACGCCGAGTTACAGGCCACACCACCCGCTAAAATGATTGTTTTCGGAGGGTAATCCCGTGCTGCTCGCAGGAGATTTCTGGTCAGTGAGGTGACAACCGCCTTCTGGAAACTGGCTGAAAGATTTTGAATGATCGCTGGAACTGCCTCACCTTCAGCGAGTCGGCCAAGATTGTGTTCCTGGACAAACCGCAGCACGGCGGTTTTGAGCCCGCTAAATGAGAAATCATAGGGTGCATCAGGCATATGTGGCGGGCGATAGGTCAACGGAGCTTCACTGGCCACCCCGGTTTTCGCCAGCCGATCAATCACCGGGCCTCCCGGATATCCCAACCCCAACAATTTCGCGACTTTGTCATAGGCTTCGCCAGCGGCGTCATCCCGAGTGTGGCCGAGTCGGACATAGTGTGTTTCCTCTGGAATCCAAAACAAATTGGTATGTCCTCCTGAGACAATCAATGCCAGAGCCGGATATTCAATTGGAGGATGTTCAAAAACCACCGAATAAATATGGCCTTCGATGTGATGAATCCCAATGAGCGGTTTCTGGAGCGCATAGGCCAGGGCTTTGGCGTAGGAAACACCGACCAGCAGTGATCCAATCAAGCCTGGTCCACGGGTAACCGCAATCCCATCAATGTGATGGGCCTCAATCTCAGCCAGAGTGAGTGCCTGTTTGACCACATCACATATCTGCTTGAGATGTTCCCGCGATGCTACTTCAGGCACGACTCCACCAAATGGACGATGGGTTTCGATTTGCGACGCAATGATGTTTGACCGCACCACAGTTCCATGTTCGAGGACGGACGCCGCCGTTTCGTCACAGGAACTTTCAATACCGAGCACATACCGAAATGTCATGGGTGTACAGAGGCTTCCTTCGTAAAGTTATGAACCCAAAACCCAAAGAGTAGTGGTGCCAGTCAGGTTTAATCAACGACTCCTGGCCTATCTGGGCAGGCTCAATTCCGAGAGCAACCACACCGGAATCATCTGAGAAAAAAAACCGCCAATTTTTTACAGATTTTTCCTGCTCTCAAGATGAAAAATTCAGCTTGTACCGGGTACCAGTATCAAGTATTGTTTCAATGCCTGACTGATCCCTGATCTGACTTCGTCCCTATCAATTATCACCTGAATAGCAGTTCCCTCACTTTTTTGAGGTCAACGTTTTCGAACAAGGGCCTGTTGAAGGTCCTTTTGACCATCTTTGGTACTTCAGCGAGAATTAATATTGAATCTTGGTTTTGAGCCCAGAAACTGGGCGGCAGGCATATAGCCCAGGGTTTCGAAGACTCCATCTGGACTACGAACCTTCACCTGCTGCGCAGGTTAAAAACCGAAAGCTCACTGGAGTATTCAAATCCACGCTTTCAAAAAGAGAAATAAAACCAGGGCCAATTGCACTACTCATAACCTGAAATTTTGAAACGTCACGAAATGTGAGTGAACTCGGAGGAGAGAACATTATGTTGAACAATACTCAATTCAAGCCGTGCGTCGAAGGAGGAGTTGAAGCGACTTCATCCCCTTCCGCAACCAGGTCGAGCCGGGTGGTCCAAATTTTTTCGCTGTTTACTCTGGTGCTGCTGGTATGTGGAATCTATGCGCTCACTGCCGCGCCAAAGTCCTCAGCCGCCGCGAGAGCAAAATCCAAACGCATGCTGGCGAAAGCCCCTCGCCACACCGTTGCTTTGCCACAGGAAGAAAAAAAGGGCGCCAATTTGTCTGAAGATGACAATGAGCGTTCGACGCCAATCATTCCAATTAGCGGCACCTATCGGGGATTTTCTTCAACGGGACCGTTTGTTTATGTGGCCGATACCACCAATAACCGGATTCAACGCTTTGATGGGATTTGCTGGGAAACCCTGGGCTATGGCGTCGGTTCCGCACCGGGACAGTTTCGAGGCCCGGAAGCGGTGGTCAGCGAGGAGGACTACTATTACAAGGGTCTTTGCTGTTCAGCTCCAATCTATGTGGCGGATACCTTGAATAACCGGATTCAATGGTCAACCGATGGTGGGATTTGCTGGGATGTGTTTGCTTCAGTCGGTTCTGGATTGAATCAGGTGCGGGCGCCACAGGGACTGGCGATTGATAATGAAGGCAACCTGATTGTGGCCGACACTGGGAATGGACGAATTTTGCGTTTTGAAGATGGCATTCCCGGATTTGCGGTGCTGCTGGCTTCAAAAGGCAGTGGCAGTGGTCAGGTTGGGTCTCCATTTGGATTGGCCATGGATTTTTATGAAGGGGACACCCTCTACGTTTGCGACCAGTTAAACAGCCGAGTTTTACGAATTGATGATGTTGACGATGTCAATATTCGAGATACCGGTGTCATCGTTGCTTCAATGGGAGTTGGCTTAAACAAGGTAAAGAACCCACAGGGAATCTGTGTTGATTTTGACGGAACCGTCTACGTTGCCGACAGCGGCAATAATCGGGTTTTACGGTGGATAAATGGCAACCCGAATAATTCAACCGCGTTGGCTCAGATTGGAACTGGGCTTGGCCAGGTCAACCGGCCTGAAGGCGTAACCATTTCTTACGGTTTTTATTCAGAGCCATGGAGAAAACAACTGGAATCCGGTCCAATGCTGGTGGTGAGCGACACTGGCAATAATCGGGTTCAGGCTCGGCCACTTGATTCACCGGGTCAGTGGGACCTGGTTGGCTATCCCAATGGTTCTGGAACTCAAATCGGTCAATTCCGGTTCCCGAGCAAGATCCACTATTCCAGTCCACCATTCTTCGATTAACCACATCAACTGAGGTTGATTTGGTGAGATAAAACCAGCGGGGAAAGCCGACGCTTGAAGAACTCGCGTCGTCTTTCCCTGTGTTCTTTTCGGGGCGTTGATTGGCGTGGGCTGACGTGTCCGCCATGTAAATTGCTGAGCATTGATCCCCATAAGCGGCAGGATAAGGAAACAAAGCCCGATCTGGACAAGGGGACAAGCGGACAAGAGGACAAGGGGGCAAGGAGAAAAAATATTCTCCCGCTCCCACCGTCGGGAGGAGGATCTCCTTGCCTCCTTATCTCCTCAGCTCCTTGTCTCAAACAGGCTCACATTTTCTTATCCTGGCGTTTATGGCATTGACCCCTGACTATTCATGCGAAGTAAGAGTTGAAAAAAAGGCGGTGTTGAACCTGCGAAGCCTGGTACTACACTGAGGTTTCGGTTTTAACTTGCAATTTATTAGCTGCATTCGGGGCAAGCTGCCGCCCAGTTCCTGGGCTACTGTTATCTTGGCCATCAGCCTTCAGCCCTGGTTTTCAATGCGTGGCCAAATCACCTGTTCCACCTTTTACCTTTTTCAGTAAAAACGGAATCGGAAGACAGATCAGACACAGCACACCCATCCAGCGCAAGGTATCAACAAAAGCCAGCAAGGTCGCCTGTTTCACCAGGATTCCATACAGTGCGCCGTAGGCTTGTTGCATGCCGGTAAAGCCATCTGAAACGGAAGAAAAAGTCTGATGCAACGTTCCCAAAGTTTGGGAATAGGCTGAATCATAGGGTGTCAAATGAGCTACCAGTTGTGCCTGATGGGTTTGAGCGCCACGGGCAAGAAACGTTGAAACCAGGGAAATACCGATACCGCCGCCCAGGTTGCGCATCAGGTTATAAATTCCGGTGGCGCCTCCGATTTCTTCGGTTTTGAGTGTTCCCGTCGCCGTGGTCGAAAGCGGAACGAAGAGAAATCCCAGCGCGCATCCACTCAAAATGATGGGTGCCAGCAAGTTAGTGTGCGAAATCCCAAGGTTGATATTCGACAGCCATAATCCAGCCAGTCCCAGGAGGCCAAACCCTCCGGCAATCATCATTCGAACGTCAATCAGGTTAAACAATCGAGCCACCAGCAACATGGAAAGTAACGCGCCCACCCCACGCGGGCTGACCGCCATCCCGCTTTGCATCGCCGGGTATCCCATCAGGTTTTGTAAGAAGAGAGGCAGCAGCGACGTGGTGCCATAGAGC
Source organism: Acidobacteriota bacterium (assembly GCA_016208495.1). NCBI lineage: Bacteria > Pseudomonadati > Acidobacteriota > Acidobacteriota bacterium. Next base: position 24,935 of record JACQXX010000020.1, read on the forward strand.
ACCATTCCCACCACCGTAATCAGCGCTGTCGAGGTCGCAAAATTTCGGTTGGCCAGCACTCGTAAGTTCACAATCGGGTTTTCAACGCGCAATTCGTGGATCACAAACGCCACCAGTCCCAGGATGGCTGTCACAGTCAAAAAGACGATCAACGATGAGGCAAACCAGTCTTCCTCTTGTCCTTTATCCAGGAGTACCTGGAGCGCTCCCAGCCACACCACGAGCAACCCAAACCCAATGTAATCAATTTTGACGCGTGGTGCATTTTTGATGAACGGCGGGTCTTCGAGAAATCGCTTGACCATCAAAATTGCCACGATCCCGACGGGCAGGTTGATGTAAAATGTCCACCGCCACGAATAATTGTCGGTAATCCAGCCTCCTAATGTTGGCCCGATGATGGGGGCGACAATCACGCCCATTCCATACACCGCCATGGCCACGCCGCGTTTGGCCGGAGGGAAGCTTTCGAGCATCACCGCCTGGGCAATTGGTTGCAGCACTCCGCCTCCGACACCCTGCAGGATTCGTGCAACGACAAGCATTTCCAGGCTGGTTGCTGCTCCGCATAAAAACGAAGCGCCGGTAAACAACAGGATACAAAACAATAACAATCGCTTGCGGCCAAAAAATGAACTTAACCAGCCGGTTGCCGGCAGCACAATGGCATTGGCCACCAGATAGCTGGTCAACACCCAGGTGGCCTGACTCACGCTGGCGGACAGATTTCCCGCGATGTGGGGAAGCGCCACGTTGGCCACCGAAGTATCAAGCACTTCCATAAACGTGGCCAGCATCACGGAAATGGCGATAATCCAGGGATTGACCGCCGGCACCCACGGTTGATCGCTGGTACTTTGCGGACTGGCAACGATTGTGGCACTCATCGGACTTTGACCTCCGGTTCAACTGACATCCCTAATCCAAGTGGGAATTGCGGATCCGGTGCCTGATCAAACACAATCTTGACCGGCACCCGCTGCACGACTTTGACATAATTTCCAGTGGCATTTTCTGGCGGCAGTAAACTGAACCGGGCGCCGGTGCCTGATTGAATACTTTCCACATGGCCTTTGAATACTTTTCCTGGATAGGCATCAATCTCGATCTCGACCACCTGACCAGGACGCATATCGGTCAACTGGGTTTCCTTGAAATTTGCCTCCACCCACATGTCATTGGAAACCAGTGCCACCAGCGATTGACCAATCTGGACATAGGTGCCCGGGTCAATGGCTTTGCGGGTGATGCGGCCATCTTCGGGTGCATAAATTTTGGTGTAGGAAACCATCAACTCGGCTTCTTTGACGGCGGCTTCAGCATTGGTAACGGCTGCCTGGACGGCTTCAGCACGTGCGCGTTGCTGTGCAACCTGATGCGGCGCTGCCTGGGCCGAAGTCAACTGGCCAAGTGCTTCGCCAACCTGGGCTTGCGCCCCGCCGACCTGACTTTGGGTTTGCTGCAAACTGGCTTGAGCGGAAACTTCCTGAGCTTTGGCTTCGGCAACCTGGGCTTCAGTCGCCACAACCTTCATGCGGGCGGCACTGGCCTGGGCGGCGGCGGTTTGGGCAATCGTTAATGCCTGATCCAGGCGTTGCCGTGAAGTGTCACCGGCATCAAACAGCGTCTGGTAGCGACCTGCATCCGTCGCCGCCTGGGTGGCTTCAGCCTCCGCCGCCATCCGCTGTGCCCGGCTCGATTCGAGGTTGGCCTGGGCGGTGGCAACCTGGGCGTGGGCCTGTTCGACTCGGGCTTTCGCGGCTGCAACGAGTGCCTCGGAGGTTTGCACCTGGCTTTGGGCTGAAGTGACCCCGGCGTTGGCTTGTTGGAGCGATCCACCCGAAGTGGCACTGGTCAAATCAACATTGATCTGGGCGGAACGAAGGTTTGCCTGAGCGGCGGCCAGTTGGGCTTTGGCCTGGGCCAGCTTTACCTGAAAATCCTGATCGTCAATCTCAGCAATCAGGTCGCCTTTGCGTATCGCCTGATTATCTTTGACATACACTCTGGCAATATGGCCGGCGACTTTGGAACTGATTGGAATCACTGTCCCATCAATAAAGGCATCATCGGTTGATTGGTGACCGTGAGCAAAAACCAACGTTCGAGCGCCAAACAAAAGACCAACTACGAGCAAGGCCGCCACACCCAGTTGAATGGGGCGGCGCTGGAAAAAGGCAGTGCCTGCCAGCGATTTTGAATCCTGAGCTGGCGTGGGTTTAACCGTGACCGCGGGCGATTCAGGTTTCACCGATACTGGTTGAACTGATGGGTTCGGTTCGAGATAGGTTGAAATGATTTCAGGCTCAAGTTCAGCGATTTTTGACATGGTCTCCTCCGTGGTGACGCTTCGAAATTGTTCTGGCTCAGAAGAAGTGCAACTGAGGGACCACTCTGGCTTCCTTTTTCCGAAAGGACGCCTTCATGGCAAAGGCCGAGAATCAGGAGCTCCAGCTTTAATTTGTTGAATTCATTAATTTTGGTGGTTTTTTTCGGAGAACTGGGAAAGCGAGAGGTATCAAGGGGGTCGTGGTCGAGCTTGGTTGGTCTACGCTTGAAGTGAAGTGCTTTTCTGGCACGACATTTCGTGGTGATACGAAATATCGTGCCGAAATATCGTGTCAGTTTCATGAGGAAACAAGCTCTGGTTGTATTGAATCGTCCCTGAGATCCCCAAAAAGCAAAAAGGCCACAGTTGAACCGTGGCCTGCCTGTCATAAAAAAAGAGTGTGAAAAAAGTTGTGTGAACCAGTGCCCTTTAAGCGCACAACGAATCAGATAAGCTGGATTCAAGCATCTGGGAAGTAAACGGACCACATCCTTCAAGTTGAATATTTGGTTGATGATACAGCTTTGTCAGCGTCGTTGCCGCACAGGCATCGAGGAAAAGTAAATCTTCAAGATTGATAACCACGGGTTGTCCTGAGTGTGCCTGAATCCCCTGGCAAACTTGTTCCAGAAGCAGGGAATTCCGATAGTTGAGCGAACCCTCGACCCGAACCAGGACACAATCCCGCACAGGATCATGGATTTGTGAAATGCGAACAGACATGGGGAGTTCCTCCTTTTCACAGCCACTAAGTGCAATTGGCTTGCCAGAGATGGGGGCTGAAGAAGTCGGGCTGAAGAAGACGGGCTGAGGGCTTGGGGCTTGGGGCTGAAGATAGCGAGGTGAAGCATTGTCTTTCTTTCATCCCTCATCCCTTCTTTTGCTCCGAGCTTGCGAGTCTTCAGCCCAAGGTCTTTCAGCCTCAGGATCAGGCATTCTTCCTGCCGGGCAACATCCCGAGCTTTTGCATTCGGCTGCGGAGCGTGGTCGAAGGTACGCCTAAAATTTCAGCCGCCCCGTGTTTGCCGCCAATCATACCGTTGGTGTGCTTTAGAATTTGGGCAATGTATTCACGTTCATGGTCTTCCAGCGTTTGTAACTTCAGGGACGGAGCGGGAGATGGGCTGGTGGTATTGGTTAGGGCTGGGCGTTGTTTCACCGAAAAGGAAGGGTCAATGGTCAAAATCGGTGAATCTGAGACGAGCACTGCCCGTTCGATAATGTGTTCCAGTTCGCGAATATTTCCCGGCCAGGAGTACCGTTTTAATTGCTCGATTGATTCCTGACTGATGGCGGTAATTTTTTTCTTGAGTCGGCAGCGATATTTCTGAACAAAAAAATTGGTGAGCAGCACAATGTCGTTTTCACGTTCGCGCAAGGGCGGGATATGCAGTGGAAAGACATTGAGTCGGTAAAACAGGTCGGGCCGAAATTTCCCAGCTTCAACCAGTTGGTCAAGCGGCTGGTTGGTGGCGGCAATCACCCGGACATCAACCTGGATGGTTTGTGAACTTCCCACTCGTTCGAAGGTTCCTTCCTGGAGTACCCGCAGAAACTTCGATTGGGTTTCCGGAGGGAGTTCCCCGATTTCATCCAGAAAAATCGTGCCTTTATTGGCGAGTTCAAACCGACCAGGTTTGCGTTGGATGGCACCGGTGAAGGCGCCTTTTTCATGGCCAAACAGTTCACTTTCGACCAGCCCGGCAGGGAGCGCGGCACAATTGACGGTAATCAAGGGTCTGGAGGCACGCAGGCTGCGGGCGTGGACGGCACGGGCCAGGAGTTCTTTTCCGGTCCCGGTTTCGCCCGTGATCAAAACCGTTGAATCTGATTGGGCGACCAGTTCGGCTTCGGCCACAATCGCTCGAAATGCCTGGTTGGCCCCGATCATTTCTTCAAAATTGTAGGGCTCGTTGAGGCTTTCCTGCAGGCACATCACCTGCTTTTCGAGGGCCTGAACTTTTTGCTTTTCGGCTGCCAGTTCTTTTGAACGTTGTTCAAGTTCAGTAACCGCTGATTTCAGGCTGGTTCGTTGTTGACGCACCCGAATCATGGCTTCCTGCATGTCTTCAACTTGATAGATCTTTGGAAACAGCGTTGCAATCGGACCATCTGGGCTTTCATCAATGGTTCCAATAAACCGGCACTCTTTGTCACCCCGTCCGACACAGGACGTTTCCAGGAAAAACACTTCCCGTCCCATCACGGCGGATTGAAAACCGCTGGCATAGCCCATTAATGTCCAGCAAGTCGGAGTTTCACTTTTGCCAAGGTGTTTGATGTGTTGTTCGGCCTCAAACGAGTTTTTCCATCGGCCAATCACTTCAAATAACCCCTGTGCCGGGTCAAAGGTAAAGGTTTCGAGTTCGGGGCGGACAATCCCTTCCTGGGAATGAAACTGAACGCCGCTCTGGCTCCAGAGCAGTGGATCCTGATCTTGAAACATTTCCTTGGAAGTCAGGGCATCGCGATACCCGCGCATATACCCAAACCGGGAGAGCATCCGTCGGGCTTCAATCATTCCAAGCGTTTCGATCAGTTCCTTGCGGAGCAACCCAAATGCGTCGGCATCAATGAGCAGCACGCGCCGGTTATTCAAATGAATCGTTCCAGCGGTTTCATCAATTTTGAGCAGGTCGAGGAGTTTCATGGGCAAGGGAAACGACGAAAAGGACAAAAGGGACAAAAATTCGAAAACCCGGAAGCGCGGAACCCGGAACCTGGAACCCCAATCAAGTATTTTCCAGCTCGCCTTCGGCCAGTTCAGTGAAGGTCAGCCGATCATGCACGAAAAAGATCAACCCTAGTATGGTCAGAGGCAAATACCAGACAATGTGGCATACAATTGAAAATGCCAGTGCCAGTTCGTTGTCTACGCCAAAAAAGCCAAGCGCCGTGATGCACAAATACTGGTAGGTGCCGACATACCCTGGGGCTGATGGGAGCATCACACCCAGGTTGACCACGCACATGGTAAAGAGAACCTCGGTCAACCCAACCTGGATATGACAGGCATGGGCCACGGCCCAGGTCATCAACAATGCCGAAAACCAGATGCCAAACGAATCCACTCCAACCAGAGCGAGTACTTTAATTGAGCGACCACAACTGATGCCCCCGATAAACCGATCTACTTTATCCAGCAGGTAATCAGCCCGTTTTTCACTGAGCACCAGTTTCATCGGTTTGCCAAGCAAAATCGGCATGGATTCGTGCCAAAAGACAAGTGTCATGACAAAGACGGTGGCGGCCAGCGCGATAAAAGCACTGCCAATCGCGACCTCTTTTCCAAGTGCGGGGAGCGGAACCACCATCAATGTGGCCGAAATAAACAGCACGAGCATCACCACATCGCCCAGTCGCTCGGTCACAATTGTGCCGAGAGCAAAGCTTTTGGTAACACCGTTGCGGTGACTGAGCAGGTAGGCCCGGGCAATTTCGCCAATTCGGGCCGGCAGGACGTTATTGGCCATGTACCCGATGGTGATAACCCGAAAACAGTCCTTATAAGAAATGTGCTGGCCAGTATCAATCAACCGTTTCCAGCGAAGGGCACGCCAGAAAAAACCTGCCCACATCAAGACCAGGGCCAGAAGTAATTCAAAAGGTTGAGTCCGCTTGAGGAAATACCAGGTTTGGGACCAGCTAATGCCTCTCAAGGCGAGATAAGTAAAAAAGAGACTAAGGGCAATGCCGCCCCAAATTGTAATTTGCTTGGCTGTATTTCGCATTCGAATGAAGTATCTAGGGCACTGAAATTTGCGGGGACGCTGAAAATGAAATGAGCCAAAACGTGTATCACACTCAGGCGATTGAGAAAAGGTTTCAGTGCTGAACAAGCCATTGAAGAGTTTACAAATCAAACGCCAACCCACTATAACCTGAAGACTCGGGGCTGAAAAACCCAGGGCTCAGGGCGGAAGAAAACGGGTTCAATACCCTGAGTTCGAGGATTTCAGCCCGATGAAAGAAAAACAACTTTTGAGGAACTGTGAATATGTACCGATTAAGCATTCGACAACTCTTGCTGATTATTGTGAGTACTGCGCTCCTGACAGGGGGGACAGTCTTTGGACTCTATTATTTCCTGGGAAAATACCTTCCCCAGGAAAAAGAAGTGAAGGGGCAAAGCGGCCAGCCGCCACGCTCTGGAACGCCGCTGATTTTGGGAAGCGATGAAAAGAACAACATTGAAATCTATGAAAAGTTTGGCCCCGGTGTGGTCAACATCACCAGCACGGCGATTGTCGAAGACTTCTTTTGGGGACCCTATCGCCAATCCGGTGGTGGTTCAGGCTCCATCATTGATGAGAAGGGCAATATCCTGACCAACTTTCATGTGGTCAATAATGCCCAGGAGCTGATTGTGACCCTGGCTGACAAAACAACCCACGTTGCCAAAGTCGTCGGCGCTGACCCAAACAATGATCTGGCGATCATTAAAATTGATGTACCTAAAGAAAAACTCCACGTTGTGCCGTTTGGAACATCCCAAAACCTCAAAGTTGGCCAAAAGGTGCTGGCGATTGGAAATCCGTTTGGTTTTGAGCGAACACTCACCATTGGCGTGATCAGCGGTTTAGGGAGGCCGCTTCGAACCGAAAGTGGACGCACCATTGATAATGTCATTCAGACAGATGCTTCGATCAATCCAGGGAATTCCGGCGGGCCGCTGTTAAATTCCGCCGGGGAAATCATCGGCATCAACACCGCCATTTACAGCCCGAGCAAGGGAAGTATTGGGATTGGGTTTGCCGTGCCCGTGGACGTTGCCCGTCAAGTCATTCCTGATTTGCTGGCCTTTGGCCGAGTCCGGCGTCCCTGGCTCGGAGTTGAAACCTTTGCCATTACGCCACGCCTGGTTCGTCGCTATAGCCTGCCGGTCAACGAAGGTCTGATTATTACCAAAGTGTTTCCGGCGGGTCCTTCGGATCGCGTGGGAATCCGAGGCAGCAATCAGGTTCAACGGCGTCCGGATGGGAGTGAAGCTGTGCTGGGAGATATTCTGGTGAAAGTCGGAGACCAGGATGTCAAAACTGAGGAAGATCTCTATCGGGCGCTCAAGGATCGAAAAATTGGCGAGACGGTTCAGGTGGTTATCTATCGCGGAGGCCAGCCAACTCGATTGACTGTCAAACTGGATGAATTGCCAGCCCGATACGAGTCATTCCGACCTGACCCGGAAGAGTAATGCCATTTAGGGTTCAGGGTTCAGGGTTCGGGGTTCGGGGTTCGGGGTTTTTCGACCTTTCTTCCTTTCTGTCCTTAACAACGGGCACAAAAGGATGAAAAAAACAAAAACGCTTTCAAACCCCGAACCCCGAACCCCGAACTATGGTTTAGCCACCCGCTTGATGTCACTGGTGATGGCGCCGCCGCCCGCTGAAATGATGATCTCAGCTTCAGTGATTTGCCCAAAGGTGTTAAAGGCCACCTGTTCAACCGCCGCAACCAGTTCGGTATGGAGTCCCCGGGCGCCCGTTCCGCGCTTGAGACTTCGGTGAATCAAGTGGGAAAAGGCTTCTTCGGTAAAAGTGAGTTGCAGCCCTTCGGCCTGAAATTCATTGATAAACTGCGGAAGAAGGTTCTCGATGAGAATCTGACGCAGGGTTTCAGGGGGGAGCGGCGGAAAATTCACAACCCTGGAAAATCGTCCAATCAATTCAGGTAAAAAACCATACTTTTGAAATGATCCAACTTCATCAAGGGTCAGTTCAGTGCCCAGGGTTTCACCTGGTTGAAATCCGATGGCTGCCCGGTTGGTTTTCAGCAGGTCTTCAAACCCGGAAAACGCGCCGCAAGCAATAAAAGGAATATTGCGGGTCGAAAGTTCGGTTCGCTGACCATAGGCTGAAAAGCCGTAGTCCATCGGCACCATGACTTCAGTGCCTTCAAGCATGGCGAGTAATTCACGCTGGACACCATAGCCTGAAACATCTTTGGTCGTGCCCTGACCGGCAAAGCGGGCATTGCTGCCGGAGGCCGACAGTTTGTCGAATTCATCCAGACAAATCACCCCACATGACGCCAGTTCCGGGTCGTCGCCCGAAGCGCTGATCAGCCGGGTGAGAATTGTGCGCACATCATCGCCGACATATCCGCTTTCGGTAAAACTGGTGATATCCACGATCACGGTTGGAAGTCGGAAAATATGTTGAAACAGCAATTCAACCAGAAATGTCTTGCCGCATCCGGTGGGCCCAATCATCAAAATGTTTTGCTTCGGTGGGAGTTTGCGCAGGGGTTCACCGTCTACGTGCAGGCGCTTGAGTCGCTTCACGTGACGATAGGCCATCAGGGAAACCGCACGGCGTTGGGCAGCCTGGCCGTGATAACCCAGTTGTTCCAGTTTGGTGAAAATTTCCTGCGGCGAAGGCAAGGGCAGGTTGCGCAAAAATGAACGCAGTAATTGTGAACCGCGGAACGCTTCATCGTCAGTTCTGGAGAGCAACGGGTCGTTGTATTCAGGAGGCTTGATTTTCATAAATTTGGCCGGATTCGGAAATCACTGAAAACTCAACCAGCAAAACAGAGCAGTCATTCCAATATTTGGACTTTGGCAAGGTGAAGGCGATGGGAGCGCCGACCCTGGTTTCATACCGCTAACCTGATGAAAAATCAACTGGTTCACAAAATTGATTTCAGAGTGCCAGTTTGTCTAGGGTAGTCGAAAACTGCCCAATCTCAAACCTGAATTCGAAAGTTTTACGGCTTCTGGAACTTCCTGTCCTGGGTGGTGTCTAAGCGGGGAGTTGAAAAAAGTTCAATCCACAACCAGTTGCTCATCATCTGTAATATCCGTCATATCAAGTACTTGACTCTTTGAAAGGGAAGCTCTGATCGTTCGTTGGCCAAAAACTGTGGTAAGATGCCGCCATCCAGTCATCTTCTTCAATCAGCGAGCCTTACTCCATGCATTGTCCTCAATGTCATCAGGTCATTCCTGACGGTAGTCGGTTTTGTAATTTGTGTGGTGCTGTTCTGGGTACCCCGCCCCAACCTGGCCATCTGGCACCGGCGGCGGGGCAACTGCCCGCAGAAGTGGTTCATGCGGTGATGCACCCCAGTTTTATTTTTGTCGGTGTGCGGTATGCGCTGGCGGCGGTGTTGTCCATTGTGATTGTGGTTTTGGGCGCCATGATTGCCGGGAAAGCCTGGGATTGGTTGAGTAATGTGATTCCCTGGGTGGTTGGGTTCGTGGTTGTGGTGTTGTTTCTTAACCCAATTTACAACCACATTTTACGGCAAATCGAAACCTATACCTTAACGTCTGAGAAAGTCGAAATTCAAACCGGACTGCTGATAAAACGGACGCAAAATATTCCGCTCCAAAAGATTCAGGACGTTTCAACTCAAATCACATTGTTAAACCGGATGTTGGGCATTGGCGATGTGGTCATTGATAGTGCATCTTCGTCGGGAAAAATCATTCTCCGCCACGTGACCAACCCACAGGCCGTGGCGAGTGAGATTTTGGCCCGGGTGCGGAAATAATACCAGTCAGTCGTCAGTCGTTCGCATTGATTCATTTCGTGTATTTCGTGGTTAAAATATCTGGGAATTTTCTCCGAAGTATTTATACCAATTGGTGCAATGAAATCCTCATATTGGCAAATAGTTAAATAATTCAACCAAATAGACTTAACGAACTACGGACTGGTATAAGAAATTCAAGCAATACGTTGCAGAACAATGGTGGAGGGAATTCAATGGTGACACGGGCGATTTCAAAAACCGGGCTGGTCGTTCTGGGAATAGTGGCTCTGGGGTGGTTGACCCAACCGGGGTGGGCACAGAATTCAAAGCCGAATGCGATTCCACTGGCCATCATGCCAAAAAAAGAACCGCCAAAAGCGGTTCCGGCGACGGGAACTGAGTTTCCGATTCAGGAGTTTCTGAATTCCCGACTTGGAAAAGCGACTGAGGTCCTGACCGTCGGTGGGGACGCCATTCAGGAATTTTCACCTGACTTCGCCCCATTGTTGACCGAATCAAGCGTCCAGCAAGGGTATCAGGGAAAAGTCGGAAACTTCATGGTCCAGGTGTTTCAGTTTCCTCATCCTGAGTATTCGTTTGCGGTGTTTTCCACGCTCCGTCCCGCCAAAGACAAAGCCCTGGTGAATAAAGCAGCCGTGTGGGTGGTTGGGCAGATGGCCGGTGCCTGGGTCGAATCGGAATTTGTGATGGTTCGTGCCCTGACCGGAGAAGTCCCCCCAGTTCAATTAGAGCAACTGGCCACCGAAATCACCACGAAACTCCAATCCTGGCATGCCAAACAACCAGGATATGATCCAAAGGCGGCCAAAACACCATTTGTGGTCCGCCACCTGCCGACAGCTCACCTTGATCCAGAAACGCTGCATTTTGCGGTGGGGAAGATTGGTATTTCCGCCAATGCACCGGAGCCAGGGTTTGAGGAGTTTCCGGTCAAAGATGGCATGGGCTTTACCTGGGCCAGTTATGGGCCGGAAAGTCCTTTTCAACGGCTGGTGATTGCTGACTACCCAACACCCCAGGATGCCACCTCCGCGCTCTACAAAATTGCCATCCACGCCAACCGGCTGCCCACTGAAGAGCGAACCCGGCGCATAGTCCAACGCCGAGGGAATTTTATTGTTGAAGCGTATGGTGTCACGGATTGGATGAAAACGCAGGCCGTGATCTCAGCGATTGAATATGATTATGAGGTGCAATGGCTGACCGGCGGGCTTAATGAACCCCCGCCGCCGCCTGAACCACCCGGTCTCGACCCTGTCGTCGAAGCTCATAAGACCGCCACCATGTTGATCAGCATCTTTCGGCTGATAGGTTTGGGAGCATCCATTTCGGTCATGGTCGGGCTGGCGGCTGGTTTGGGGTTTTTCTACTGGCGTCGCAAATCAACCATGTCAGATTCTATCTTTAGTGACGCTGGCGGGATGTTGCGGTTAAATATTCACGATTCATTTTCCATTCCGGCTTCGGTTGAATCTGGGATGAAACAATTGGAACCTGGAGAGTAGTGTTGTGGACGTAGCTGAAAACACACCGAAACCGGTGTATGACCTGTTGATCATTGGTGCTGGGCCTGCCGGACTGGCCGCCGGATATCGAGCCGAGCAAGCCGGAATCTCGTATTTAATTCTTGAACAAGGCATTATTGCCCAAACCGTGTACAACTATCCGATTGGTAAGCCGTTGTTTTCAACTCCGAATGAAGTTGAACTCATTCCCGGTTCACTCAAGCCGAAGAATGAGAAACCAACGCGTGAAGAAGTCCTGGCCTATTACAACCAGTTTGCCTTGCGCGAGCACCAGATGCGGATTCACCTGCACGAGTCGGTTGATCGCGTTTCCCGCGAGGCGGATGGGCTCTTTTTGATCGTGACACAAAAAGCGACGTACCAGGCTCACCGGGTCCTGGTGGCCACAGGCGGATTTGGCCGGCCACGCACCTTGGGCGTTCCGGGCGAGATCGAAAGTCGTGTTTCCTATCGGTTTGTCGAGGCGTTTGCCTACGGTGGTCAGGAAGTGTTGGTGGTTGGCGGGGGGAATTCAGCCGCTGAGGCGGTTCTCTTTTTGCACGAAGGTGGCGCCAATGTGTCGTGGTCGCTTCGGCGGCCAACGATTGGCCCGCGTCCGGGTGACAAGGACAAAATCGGAGTCAAGCCGTGGGTGCGGGGCCCAATTGAGCACCTCGAAGCCAAAGGTGAAATTAAAATAATTTATTCATCCACAGTTGCGGAAGTACTTCCTGATGAAGCACTTCTGAAAATCGAAGGCCAGACGGACCTGCTGCGGGTGCCCTGTTTCCACATTTTTGCATTGCTTGGGGCGGATCCAGATGTCACTTTGCTTCGCACCACGGGCGCCGAAATTGCCAGTGACGGGCGTCCGGTGTATAACCCCGAAACCTATGAAACCACGATCCCTGGTTTGTTTGTCGCCGGGCACCTGACGCGTGAAATGCACATGAAAAACGCCGTGGCTGTACCGCCGCGAGTCGTTGAAAAAATGCTGGCTCACTTTGAATAACCCACCCGCTCACGCAGGTGGTACTGACTTTAAGTATTCTTCATTCTCTTTATGGATTCAAAAAACATAACTCCAGATTTTGCAGCGGGAATTGTACAGCAGGCGATGCGGCAGGGAGCTTCTGCCGCTGAAGTCGTCATCTCAGAAGGCGTTGAATTTTCGGTCAGCGTCCGGTTAGGTGATGTTGAAACGCTCAAAGAATCAGCCTCCAAGGGGCTTGGGTTGCGGGTGTTGTGTGATGGCCGGCAGGCAACGGTGGCTTCATCGGATTTTTCACCCGAGGCCATTACTGAACTGGTTGCCACAGCAGTGAAGCTGGCCCAAACAACCTCAGTTGATGACACGGCAGGGTTACCCGCGCCGGATGAGCTGGCTTCAAACTGGTCGGACCTGGGGTTGTATGACCCGGCGGTCGTGGCGCTCTCCGCCGAAGAAAAAATTGCCATGGCCCTGGCGGCTGAACAGGCGGCACGGGATTTCGATCCACGCATTGTCAATTTTGAAGGTGGCGGGCTTGATTCGGGAATCAGTCGCCGAATCCTGGCCAACTCCCTTGGGTTTGCCGGTGAATACGCCGGGACTTCGATTACTCTGGCGACAGTGCCAGTTGCGAAAGAAGGCGACCAGTTGCAGCGTGATTACTGGTATGACTCCCGTCGGTCACTGGCTTTGCTTGAGTCGCCTGATTCAATTGGCAAGCGGGCTGCGAAGCGAACATTGCGGCGGCTGGGTGGTCGAAAAGTAAAAACCCAGAGTGTGCCGGTGGTGTTTGATCCAATCGTCGCCCAAAGTCTGTTAAGGGATATTTTTAGCGCGATTTCAGGCGATGCCATTTTCCGAAAATCCTCATTTCTGGTTGATCGCCTTGACGAACAGATTGCCGTGCCGGAGTTGACGGTCATTGACGATGGAACGTTGAACGGTGCTTCGGGGTCGCGTCCCTTTGATGGGGAAGGCGTGCCGACAGGCCGAACGGTGGTCATCGAAAATGGAATCCTGAAAACCTACCTTCACAACACCTATACTGCCCGCAAACTCAATGTCAAAACAACCGGCAATGCTTCGCGAAGTCTGGCAGGAATTCCATCGGTTGGACCAAACAATTTTTTCATTGAACCAGGGAAATATGCTCCGGAAGAGATTATCCGCTCAGTGAAAAATGGTTTTTATGTCACTGAATTGATTGGGTTTGGTGTCAACGTGGTGAATGGAGACTACTCACGCGGGGCGGCTGGAATCTGGATTGAGAACGGGGAACTGACCTATCCGGTCGAAGAAGTCACCGTTGCCAGCAACCTGAAAGACATGTTGAAAAACCTGGAAATGATCGGAAATGACCTTGAATTCCGAGGCCGGATCAGTGCTCCGACATTGAAGATTTCCACCATGATTTTAAGCGGAGAATAAGAACAGGGCTGAAGAAGATGGGCTGAAGAAGATGGGTTGAAGACTATTGGGTTTAGGGTATTGAACCCGAGTTCTTCCGCCCCGAGCTTGCGAGTCTTCAGCCCCAAGCCCGCTTTCTTCAGCCCAAAATGGTTATAACGCCTTCAGGCGTGAGGTTTGACGAGTGGGACGGAAGATGAAACCCTGTCGCCTGGGCAGAATCAACCTGCGACTGGTGTTGGATGATGGTGGTTTCCAGGGAGATCCGCATTGTCTTTTCGCGGAGTTGTTCGCGCGGCAACCCACGTCGCCAGAAAGAGGAACAATGGCGAACTGAAGATGAGAAACCACCAGCCAGTTGGGAACTGGTTTGAAAGCAAGAATCCATACACGCCGTAAAAAAGCGCCAGACTGGTGAGTCCAAAGCTGCTTCCGATCCCTTCCCACTTCCATGCGACGATCATGCCGATGACGACCCCCAGCGGAAAAAACATCAATGCCAGCCCTTCGGCAAAAGTGACTTTTGATGGAGTCGGAACATCGTGAGCCACAAACATCGCCAGCGTCCCAATGCTCAGGATACTGAGTCCACGTGCCAGCCAGCGGGTAATGAGAATGGTCCATTCAAGGCCAGTTTTTTTCGACTGCATAGGTGCCTCCATAGATAGATATGAATGATTGGCTCTGAACTGAGTCAGCCGCACCATAGTGGAGTGATATGTGGTCAGGTAGGGCCAGTATGACAGATTCCGCATTGTCATCGAAGTCACCGATTTTATAGATGACCAACAAAACATTCGAGGTGACTACCAGGGACCAACATCATCCAAATCAAATGTAAGAAAATAAACCATCTATGATTTATATAATTGCAGTTAAATGTTATGTCGGTCTGCAATGAGTACCTCGGATCAGAAACAGTCTGGTCCTTCAATCAAATGAGCTTCGTGAATTACTGATGCCAATTAAGAATTGAAGCCGTTTAGGTTCTCAGCCCAATTCCTGGGCTCAACTTTTCAACCCTTAATTCGGATTATTAGAGACGTTTATGGCAAATAACATTGAATTGCTCTTCTTCAGATGGTGGTTGGAAGTATGCGGTGATCGCTTCAAACTCAGCATCCGTTGTCCAGGGGGTACCTGCGGCTAAATTCTTACTTCGCACTTGAAGCTGTTGCTTGCACACTGCATCTGAAGCATCCACATAGTGCAACTCGTGATCAGCACTGGTTTGCTCCAGTAATTCTCGAAACCAGGCCCGCTGTGTTTTGGTGTTGGCTGGAAAGTCGAGTACAACTGAGACGCCTTTGAGCAGAAGGGCACAAATATGTGGTCCAAGTGCATTTTTCAATCGCGAAGAACACCTGACAAATCCCTGGATGTCAGTGATTTCTCCGGGAAACAGGTGATCCAGAAGCTCGTCTTGAACAAGGAGCACCGCCTGTTCAGTCTCAGCTAAGGTTTTTGCAAGAGTAGATTTTCCCGCCGCCATCTTACCGCACATAAAAATAAGCTTTCCTGGGGTATTCATCATTTCCTCACTTCACAATTGATCAGGTTCTCGGGTGCGAAAAACCAGTTTCGCCGGAACGTAGCCAGTGGGGAAGTCTGCTTTGAGACCCGCTCAACAACCACTTTCCGGTATCCTGCCGGTGGGAATTGTCAACCTCAGGCGACGTTTCCGCAACGGAGAGGATCATCATCCCTTCTTGTCATCTGATGGACAGTTCGGCTACACTGGCGAGCTTCGCACTCATCCGCGAAACACGCAGACCGCATCACCTCCACGCTCTCCCTCTTCTATCGTTCCAGACTGAGTTGATTCACTCCTGGCCGGTAGGTTTTCAGCCACGAAGGTCGTTGCCTGCATTTTTCATTCGACCGCATAATTTCATTTTTTTGAGGAGTTTACAGTAGCAATGTCAAAAGGATTTACGCTTTGGTTTACAGGACTTTCAGGTGCCGGGAAAACCACCCTGGCTCACGCCGTTGAGAAAGAACTTCTGGCTCGCGGACGTAATATCGAAATTTTGGATGGCGACGTTGTCCGCACCCACTTGAGCAAAGGCTTGGGATTCAGCAAAGAAGATCGCGACACCAACATTCGCCGGATTGGTTTTGTGTGCCACTTGCTGACCCGCAACCATGCCGGGGTTATTTCAGCGGCAATTTCACCATATCGCTCGATTCGTGATGAAGTCCGAAGCCAGATTGGTGCAAATTTCATCGAAGCCTATGTCAAGTGTTCGCTCGATGCCTGTATTCAACGCGACGTCAAAGGACTCTACGCCAAGGCGTTGGCGGGTGAAATTAAAGAATTTACCGGTGTGTCCGATCCCTATGAAGAACCATTGAACCCAGAGCTGGTGCTTGAAACCGATAAGGAATCATTGGAAGAATGCACCGCCAAGATCATTGCCTACCTGGAAAAGCACGGATTTATCACTGCAAAACAGGAATCAGCCGTGGCTGTGGCACAGTAACGACACAGAATGAAACACCGATCATTGCGTCTGAGCGAGTATCGAGAGTTTATGGGGCGGAAGCACATTCCGCCCCATTTGCGCTTTTCACCCGATTCACCGGATTTACAAAGCGAGCGCGAAATTCAATTAAGAGCGCTCAGTGTGTCACTCCGACTTCATTTTGCTGATGACCCGGCAGTAGTCATTGGGTATCGGCGACCGATCAAATGGCATACTGACGGTGAAACCGTGATCAAAACTCCAGTCTGCTGGATGGTTCGATTTCCCAATTTTGGATTGACTCCCCAAAAGGATACCGAGTGGGAATACACCATTGATGAGGCGCATCCGGCACCCGGCTGGGTTTTGGAGTGTGAAGATCCCGCGCTTTCTCCGATTGAATGCCATGACCGGGCCAAACTTTATATTGAGGGTGGCGGAATTCGTGAGTATTTTCTCTTTTCCCCAGCTTTACCCGACCATCAACGGATTCGAGCCTTCCAATTCAAAAAAGGAGAGTTTCGCCGGCTCGAACAATGGGCGTTACTCTGGCACAGTTCCCACCTGCAACTGGACTTGACGATGCTCGAAGGAATGATCCGTCTTCACGATGCCCGGGTCGGAATTCGGGTTCCAACCCTGCTGGAATGCCTGGAACAACGATGGAGCGAAGATAGCAAGGTGACAAGGGGACTGAATGACAAGGGGACAAGGTGACAGGGTGACAATGACAACCTGGTGTAAGGGCGACGTTGCTTTGAACCGCGCCCTCTTCGAAAACCCTGAACCCTGAACCCCGAACCCCGAACCCCGAACCCCGAACACTGATCCTATGACGACTACGAAATGTGCTGTTATTGGCCTGGATGGCGCTACCTTTAATTTGATACTGCCGATGGTGGAAGCCGGAGAACTCCCAACCCTGGGACGATTACTTCGCGAAGGCAGTTGGGGGCACCTGCGGTCAACCATCTTGCCAAACAGTTTCCCCGGCTGGGCCAGCGCCACAACTGGCACCTCGGAAGGCATGCACGGTATTTTTTCGCCATTTCTCAAGCGCCGCGAAGAGTATGGCGTTCGGGCCATTTCAGCGGTTGATCTGCAAACCCGGCCTATCTGGGATTTGCTGAACACCCAAGGCTATTCAACTGGAATCATCAACATTCCAACCACCTATCCGGTTGAAACGGTGACCGGATATCAGGTCACGGGAATGCTGACCCCCAGTACAAAATCACCATTTACCTATCCACCTTCACTCCAGGCCGAATTGTTGGGTCACCTGCCGAACTACATTATCGAACCCCGCCGGGCACTTGGACGGGCTGAAAAAGCGGCTGAGTTTCACAATTGTTTGGAAGGGCATGTCTGCGCTGCGGAATATTTGATTCAAACGTACCCGACCGATTTTTTTATGATTGTGCTGAGTGTGCCGGACCGTGCCCAGCATGATTTCTGGGCGGATATGGATCCAAATCATTTTCGATATGATCCGACTCAATCACCTGAATACAGTGATTTTATCCGGGATGTATACCGACAGGCAGATGCCGGTGTTGAGCGGATACTCCGCCGATTGCCAGAGGATGTAATGGTTGTGATTTGCTCTGACCACGGATTTTCGGCAGAACTGCGTGAATTGCGAGTCAATGAATGGCTCGCCCAGCGTGGATTCCTCCGCTACCAGCCTGAAGCCTTCCGGACAGCAAATACCACGCTCGACAAAATCTCAAATAAATTGACCTATCACTATCGAGCCTTATCCACCAAACTCAAGCCGCACTCGGTTTTAGAGAAAAAAGTTGTCTTCGGACGCGATTTTCTCAATCAAATTGACTGGGAGCAAACAACCGCATTTTTCGGGCAGGACAAAGGCGTCTGGATCAACCTCAAGGGCCGTGATCGGGTGGGAACGGTTGAGCCGCAGGACTTTGAGCGGGTTCGGACTGAAGTGATCCAGGCGCTGAATGAGTGGATAGACCCTGAAACCGGGAAATGTGTTTTTGAAGCCGTTGTACCGCGCGAAGCTAGCTTAACTGGGCGGTTTGCTGACCGATTGCCGGATATTTTAGTCATTCCAAAACGATCAGAAGATGTACCGATTGAAACCGCGAGTCCCGGAGCGCCAATTGTCCCCGCAACCACAACAACAGGCACGCACGCCCCAGAAGGTATTCTTCTCATGGCGGGGCCGCACATTCGTCGAGACCACCGGCTGACCGGTGCCAACCTCCGCGATATTACGCCAACCGCCCTGTTTGCAATGGGGGCGGCACTCACACAGGACATGGATGGCAAACCGCTGGTGGATGCCTTTACCCCAGAATTTGCAGACATCAGCCCCATTCGCCGCCAGGGAACGTCTTACAAAGATGGATTGACAGGTGGATCAAATCCAAATGCGTCCAGTTCCTCGACTGAGGTTTTTTCAGACGAAGAAGCTAGCGAACTGGAAGAGCGATTGCGTGCGCTGGGCTATTTGGGCTGAGGGCTGAGGGCCATAAGCGCCAGGATAAGGGGTTTTAGGCCCGCAGGGTCGTCGTATAATAGCCGTGGTGCGAAGCCCACGGACCCGGCCCGCAACGAGACCCAACCCCGAAAGAACATCATTGAATGCCACCGGAAAGAGCACGGGCTTTCTTATCCTGGCGCTTATGGGGTTTGGGGCTGAGGGATGAGGGCTGAAGACTTCGGGCTGAAAAATTGGTTTTATTTCATCCCTCATCCCTCATCCCTTCAATTGTCCTCAGCCCTGGATTTCTCAACCCGATATTTTCAAAAACTTCCGCTTATTTTTTCTTCTTTTCAACTGAGTTAAGTAGCCTTGCTATGACAACGCGCAAATCGCGTGCTATACTCGCCCAAATCCCAGGGTAATTCGCCAGTTATCAATCACTACCAAACAAAAAACTGAAATCCACTCATTTTCGTGGAGGGCCCCTATGAAGAAACCACTCCTCGTTGTGTTTCTTGTGGTCTTTTCCTGGACCATCAGCGCATCAGCTTACACGGTTATCCTCAAGGATGGACGGCGGCTTGAAGTTCAAGAGAATTACCGCATTGTGAATGACATTGCTGTTTTTGTGCTGGCTGACGGAAAACGGTTCTCGGTGTCGGTCAACAACGTAGACATTGCCAAAACAGAAATGGCCAACCATCAGGGAATCGGCGAGTTTGTCCAGCGGGCGAGCGCCCCGTTGCCGATTCTTGATTCAGATGTTCAGACCGCCAAAAAGGAAACTCCGGTTCTAAAGGATAAAGCCGCTGTTGCGCGGGCCAAGTCACCGATTACGCGCACTCTGGTCAACGCTGACTTTGAGGCGTACAAACAGCGTCGGGGTGATTCGGGTAAAGACAAAGAAGGCAAATCAGAACCTGCTGAGCCAGTTGAAGTTGCTGCCGCTGTTCCCGCGTATTCACCGCCTCCGGTTGATCCCGTCCTGGATCGGAAGTCAGAAGCCTACTGGCGTGAACGTGCCCGCCCTCTTCTGACTGAAATGGCGGTGCAGGAAGAACTGATCGGGATTTTGCAAAATCAGCTCTCTCAACTGGAAGCCAATCGGGGACGCCAGACGACCTATGGTGCTATCCAAACTCCTGGCGGTGTGGTCATCAACGGCAATGGCGGGTATTACAATCCTGGAAGTACCATTTTGATCCCACAGAACAACACCAACGGCCAGGATTTTGAAACGAAGGTTCGAGAGCGTTTGATGGAAGCCCGCCTGAATTTGACTGCTGTCCAAATTCGCTACAATGCCCTGACTGAAGAGGCTCGCCGGGCGGGAGTTCCACCGGGATGGACTCGCTGGCAGTAGGCAAGTGCCTGGTGCTTGAATTATTCGAAGAACCCGGAACCTGGACAAGGTGACAGGGTGACAGGGTGACAGGGTGACAAGGGGATTTTTTCATCCCTTATCCCTCATCCCTCATCCTTCATCCCTTAAAGAACCCGGAACCCCATTTCCAGCCCCGTTTGAGGAGGACCACACTGTGAGACAGTTCTTTCGTGTTCAAAGAAATATCGTGACCACACGATTGATCAAGGGGAAGAGCAAGTGGGCCATATTGGTTGTATTTTTGTGTTTAGCTTGTTCCTGGGGGCAGGTAACCGCAGATTCAGATGATGTCTTCGAACAAAGCTTTGAGGTTGGCGCCAACGCCAATGTCAAAGTTGATAATCCGGCTGGCACAATTGCCGTGGAGGTCTGGGGAGAAGATCTGATTCATATTGTGGCAACCCGAAAAGGCGCCGGGAGCCAAAGAGTTCTGCAATCAGAGGTCTCGTTTTGGAAAGGGACCAATCAAATCACGGTGGTTTGCCCTTCCAAACTGGATGCGGGGCCGATCAACCTGAAAATTTATATTCCACGCCGGGCTCACCTTCGATTGACTACCAATCAGGGAGATGTGGAAGTTTTGGGGCCAGTCACCAGTGCCAGCATTGAAACCCAGACTGGAAATGTGCTGGTTGAATCTCCAAGTTCACAGGATGCCGAAGTCATCATGCGCTCGACTTCCGGTTCGGTCACCTGCGGCGTTCAGATGACGGTGTGTGATTCATCAACCCCAACGCTGGTGGAAGGAAAATTAGGCAAAGGCGGTTCGGCGATTGTCATTCGCAGCACCAGTGGAAACATCAATTTGCAACCCTTGCGACCACAACTGGCGAAGTTGATTGCCAAAGGACCCACATCTGATTCCCAGGCAAGCCCGCTTTCAGATGATCAATTGTCTTCCAAAGGGTCAATTTTGCGGCAGCGGCGTGATCAGGTTGTAACCCAGCCCGATTCATATGGAACAAGTTCGGGGAATTCCGATCCGTACAATTCATCCTCACCTAGCCGAACAGGTGGCGGGGGATACACCGATGTCTTTGGTTCCAGCCGAGATACTCAGTCATCAGGTTCCAGAGTTGATCAATCAGGGACAGGGCAAAGACAGGGTGGCGGGACAAACAATACCCGAGGGGGACTTGGTGTGCGGATTATTCCTCCACCAGGATCAACCCAGCCACAGGAAACGACGGCGGCAGATTCGGTTCTGGATGACCTGAACTCCACCGATCCAGCGACCAAAGGGAAGCGTGATGATCGTTCGTCATCTGGTGGATCTTCACCGAACACTCCTTCATCACCACAAAGTCAAACGGGTGGCGGATACACAGATGTTTTTGGTTCAAATCGTGATACCCAGTCGTCTGGTTCAACGATTGACCAGTCAGGGACATTGCGACGGCGGCAAGGTGGCGGGACAAACAATACTCAGGGCGGGATTGGGGTTCGGATCATTCCTCCGCCAGGATCAACCCAACCTCAGCCGACAACCGCGGCTGATTCAGTTATTGATGATCTGAATACCAGTGATCCGGTAAACTCTGGTTCGGGTGGTGGCTCTCTCTCCCGGCGAAATAAAAATCGAGGGACGGATGATTACCTTGGATCGGCAAACTCACCTGATACCAGTCGAGATTCGACAGGACCAAACCCACCACGCATTGTTCGTCGGGGAGATGATGGCAGCCCAGACCCAACTCGCAAGCCCGTAGACGACACAGATTCTGATGAAGACACCATCAAGCTTGATACCAAGCTGGTCAATTTGAATGTCACGGTTTCAAATCGCTCCGGACGGGCCATTACCGACCTGAAGCAAACTGATTTTGTGGTTTTTGAAGATAGCGTCAAACAGGAAGTATCCCACTTCATACCGGTCGCAACACCGTTTAATCTGGTGTTATTGCTTGATTTAAGTGGCAGTACACGGGAAAAAATTGATAGCGTCAAACGGTCGGCCCTGCGATTTGTCGCCGCAACCAGCCCTCAGGACAAAGTTGCCATTGTGGCTTTTACACGGGGTGTACAGGTGGTGGCCCGGCCAACCAATGACCGTGAACTCTTGAAAAAACGCATTCAGGAAATGCAGCGCACTGATGGCGGAACGGCCTTTTACGAAGCCATGGACTTTGTGATGAAGGACGTGTTGCGCGGTCTACAAGGGGAACGAAATGCCATCGTGGTGATGACCGATGGCGTAGACAATGCGTTGAGCGTGGCGTATCCAGCACCGTCACGGGTTTCATTTAAACAGATGCTCGACAAGGTTTTGGAATTTGGCACGCTGGTGTATCCCGTGTATCTGGATACGGAAAGTGAAAACTACGCCCAGCAGTGGGGGGAATCGGCTGAAGTGTATGCCACGGCCCGCACCCAACTGCAGCAAATTGCCGATGCTTCGGGTGGGGTTTTGTACATGGCGCCCAATGTTGAAGATTTGGGCAATATCTATGAAAAGATTGCCAATGAACTCCGGACGGTGTACAGCATCGGCTACTACCCGGCGTCATTTACCAAAGATGGCCAGTGGCACAAAATCCAGGTCAAGATCAATCGTGGTGAAGGCGTGATCCGAACTCGCCGGGGGTACTACGCCAAGTAGGGTGAGGGCTGGGGGCTGAAGATTCGCAAGCTCAGGGCTGAAGAAAACGGGTTCAAGCCAAATGCTTCAATCTTCAACCTCAACTCTGCCTTCAGCCCCAGGCCAGAGGCCCTAATTCTTTATTCTGCGAACACGCGCTTGAAGATTTTGTCTACGTTTCGCAGTTGAACCTTCAAATCAAAAATTGCTTCGATTTCGTCGCGTGACAGAAGACTGGTGATGTCAGTGTCTTCCAAAATAGACGAACGGAAATCCGCGCCGTGATCCCACATTTTCATGGCGTTGCGCTGCACCCATTCATAGGCTTGTTCACGGGTAGCCCCTTTGCGAGCGAGTTCGAGCAGAAGCTGGCCGGAGAAGGTTGTTCCGCCTAACTGATTGAGATTCTTGAGCATATTGTCCGGGTAGACAACCAGCCCTTCGGCCAGCCCGGTCGCTTTCGCCAGCATATAATCAACCAGAATACAGGTGTCCGGCAAAATCACGCGTTCAACCGATGAATGCGAAATGTCGCGTTCGTGCCAGAGGGCAATGTTTTCCATGGCGGCCATGGCGTTTGACCGAACCAGCCGCGCCTGTCCACACAATTGCTCGGAAAGAATCGGGTTGCGTTTGTGCGGCATGGCCGAAGACCCTTTTTGCCCTTTGGCAAAGGGTTCCTGGGCTTCGCGGACTTCGGTGCGTTGCAGGTGGCGGACTTCAAGCGCGAATTTTTCAATGCCGGCGGCAATCAACGCCAGCGTGTTCATAAACTCGGCGTAGCGGTCCCGTTGAATGACCTGAGTCGAAATCGGAGCGGCTTTCAGACCCAGGCGGGTGCAGACACGTTCTTCGACTTCGGGATCCAGATTGGCAAACGTTCCGACCGCGCCGGAGATTTTCCCAACAGCGACCGCTTCGCGAGCCCGTTCGAGGCGTTCGAGATTGCGCATGGTGTCGGCGTAGTAGAGCGCCATCACCAGACCAAACGTCGTCGGCTCCGCGTGGATGCCGTGCGTGCGGCCCATCATCGGCGTGTCTCGAAATTCGAGGGCCCGTTTTTTCAACGCTTCGGCAAAGTTGTGAACACGTTTGATCAGCAAGTCAGCGGCATCCCGCAGGAGCAGACCATTGGCCGTATCCACGACATCCGACGACGTGAGCCCAAAATGGACGTAGCGCGACGCCGGTCCGATGTTTTCAGCCAGGACCGTTGTGAAGGCAATCACGTCGTGGCGGGTGACTTTTTCGACTTCAAGAATGTGATCAACCGAAAAAGCGGCCTTGGCTTTGATTTGTTCGACGGCATCTGCCGGGATGGTGCCCATTTCGGCATGGATTTCACAAACGGCGACTTCGACGTCGAGCCATTTCTGAAAGCGGTTGTGTTCAGTCCACAGGTTGGACATTTGTGGCAAAGAGTATCGAGGAATCATAAATATATAGGGTTCAGGGTTCAGGGTTCAGGGTTGACTGGGGATTATTATTTTTGAGAGGAGACATGGTACATTTTCTGCTAGTTAAAACCTTTAAAGAGAAACAAATGGAGGCAAAAAATGTACCGTCGAGAAACTATCGCCCGAATGCAGGTGAAATTGCAAGAAATCAT
>JACQXX010000021.1 GCA_016208495.1 Acidobacteriota bacterium
TCATTTCGGCTTCTCCTTTCAAGGTCCTTGTTTTTTTAACCTTTTCATCTTGCCTGGAGAATGCCTTCCTGTCATTTTCTTATTACCTTATCCTGTTTATTTGTAACATTTTGCGTTCCAACTCAAAATAGCCGCACCCAACTGATTTTTTGGGGCGAACACGCTTCGCCCCATTGTTTTTTCCCGCAAAAAGCAAGGGGCCTGGTATGAAGAATGTTTACACGGCAGTGATCAAACAAGATGGTGACTGGTGGATTGGTTGGATCGAAGAAGTGCCAGGAATCAATTGTCAGGAAGCGACCCGCGCAGAGCCACTGGAAAGCCTCACTATAACATTACAGGAAGGACTGGATGAACCTCAGGATTTGAAAACCAGGGCCTGGGTCTCGTCCTGGTCCTAACCGTGGGCTTCGCACCACGGCTATTACACGACGACCCTTCGGGCCTGAAATCTTTATCCTGGTACTTAATGACCCTGAACCCTGAACCCCGAACCCTGGTTTTCACCGCCAGAACCCTCAATCAAATATGTCATCAACTGTTTCGCTCTCAAAAACTTTAAGTCTTGCCGGCACTCTCACGTTGCCGGGAGACAAATCCATTTCTCATCGGCTTGGGATGCTGGCGTCCCTGGCCGATGGAACCACCCACATCATCAATTTTGCCACCAGCGCTGATTGCCAGAGCACGCTCAATTGTATGCGGGCACTTGGGGTCACGGTCGAGGTGACGGATTTGGAGACGAACTCGATTGCGATTGAGGGCAGGGGGCGGACCGGGTTGCAACCTCCGAGTCGGGTGCTTGATGCCGGCAATTCGGGGACGACCATCCGACTCCTGTCAGGAATCCTGGCCGGACAGCCGTTTGTCAGTACCATCATGGGTGATGAGTCCCTGTCTCAGCGTCCAATGCGGCGCATTATGACACCGCTGACCACAATGGGCGCCCGGATCGAGGCGACCAATGACCAGTTTGCCCCATTGACAATTCATGGCGGCGCATTGCATCCAATTCAATACGCCTTGCCAATGGCCAGTGCCCAGGTGAAGTCGTGTATCTTGCTGGCCGGGCTGTATGCCGACGGTGAAACCTCGGTGATTGAACCAGTTCCAACGCGTGACCACACCGAGCGCATGCTGCGTGCGTTTGGGGTCAACCTGACAACAGACGGGAAGGAAATCCGAATCCAGGGCGGCCAGCGGTTGAAAGCGCCGGCGACGAGTTGCACGGTGCCATCGGACTTTTCGTCTGCGGCCTTCTTTCTGGCGGCGGCGTTAATGGTTGAAGAAGCCGATTTGACCATTCGCAATGTCGGCATGAACCCCACCCGGACGGGAATGCTCCAGTTACTCCAGTCGCTTGGGGCCGAAATTCAGATTGAAAACGAACGAGTTGAGATTGGCGAACCAGTGGCTGATTTGCGGGTCACTCACCATCATCGAGTGGCCGCCGCACCCCTGGTGCTCAAGGGAGACATCATCCCCAACATCATTGATGAATTGCCGATTCTGGCTGTGCTCGGGGCATGTTTAGGCGGGGTTGAAATTCGCGACGCCAGAGAACTCCGGGTCAAAGAAAGCGACCGCATCCGGCTGGTGGTTGAAAATCTTCGGCGGCTGGGAGCTGAAGTCACCGAGTTTGAGGACGGATTAAGCGCGCCGGGCAATCAGCCCTTCCGCGGAACAGTCATTGATACCGCCGGAGACCACCGCATTGCCATGGCGTTTGCCATTGCCGCCCTGGTTGCCGATGGAAACACCCATATACAAGGGGCTGAATGCGTTGAAGTTTCTTTCCCGAAGTTTTACAACGTTTTACACGCTGTCAGGCAGGCGTGAAATACACTCGAATCATTTTCGAGTCTCTGGTGATTGGTTCCTGATGCGTTTAACCAACCAGGAATGTCACATCCCAGAAATACAGAGTCATTAACCAGGCCCTGAGCATAGAGAAACCAACCAGTTGGGGGTGTACGGTGAACATTGGAATTACCTGTTATGCAACATATGGCGGGAGCGGTATTGTCGGATCGGAATTAGGCATGGAACTGGCCCGGCGTGGCCATCAGGTGCATTTTATTTCTTCGGCTTTGCCCACCCGAATTACTGAACTCAACGACAATGTGCATTTTCACGAAGTCGAAATTGCCAATTATCCGCTCTTTGATCATCCTCCCTATACCCTGGCGCTGGCGGTCAAAATGGCTGAGGTCATTCGCGAACAAAAACTGGATTTGTTGCACGTCCACTATGCCATTCCACACTCGGTGGCGGCCTTTCTGGCGCGTGAAATGCTGGTTGATTTCAAACATATTCCGTTTGTGACCACCCTGCATGGTACTGATATCACACTGGTTGGGGCTGATCGTTCATATCTTCCGATTACGCGGTTTGGGATTCTGAAAAGCGATGGCGTAACGGCGGTTTCCCAGTACCTGAAAACGGCGACCTGCGAAGTATTTGACGTGCCCCAGGATGTGATCGAAGTGATCCCAAACTTTATTTCACCCCAAATTTATCAGCGCAAACCACAGGATTGTCTGCTTGAGAAATGTGCTCCCAAAGGCGAAAAGATCCTGATGCACATTTCGAATTTTCGTGCGGTCAAGCGGGTAACTGATTGTATCCGCATCTTTGCCCGGCTCAACGGCAAGTTAAAAGCCAAATTGTTGATGGTGGGTGATGGCCCAGAGAAATCACAGGCCGAGTGGCTGGCGCGTCAGCTTGGGGTTCACAAAGACGTGGTGTTTGCCGGTAAACAGCCCAATATTCCGGCCTACCTGTCGCTGGCCGATGTCTTGCTGTTGCCGAGCGAAACCGAATCCTTTGGACTTTCCGCACTTGAAGCCATGGCCTGTGAAGTTCCGGTCGTTGCCAGTCACGTCGGCGGCCTGCCTGAAGTCGTCATTGATGGCGAAACCGGGTACCTGGCTGACGTCGGCGATATTGAAGCCATGGCAAAATATGTTCAAAAAATATTGACGAGCGAGTCATTAGGCAAAAAAATGGGCGCGCTTGGGCGACAAGTAGCTATCGAACGATACAGCGCAGCGAGTATTATTCCGCACTATGAAGCCTATTATCAGAAAGTGCTGGATCGAGCGAATTCAGCCGCTTGAAGGTGTTTTTCACGTGCCGGTTTTTGGTTTTGCATCGCGAAGCGCTGCCGTTCGGATAGCCGGTCGGTTGGCCGCTTTGGGCCTACCACCGGACACGACAGCCTCTTCTTTTCTCCCCGCTCCACCCGCGCCCCTGCGGGGCGTGGGTGGAGCGGGGAGAGGTTGGAATAACATTTTTCCGGTGGTAGCTCCCAAAACCTCGCAACACACCGGCTATCCGAACGGCAACCCTTCGGGGTGCTCAGAGTAATTCGGAGAGACAATCAAAACTCCAATCAACTGGTGGTCATTACCTGCACAATACCAGTCACCAACTCTCATTTCCCCAAATTCACATGGCCAAAAAAGGTTCAATTCTTGTTGTTGACGATGAAGAAATCATGCGAGACGTGCTTGAGACCTTGCTCTCAAGCGCCGGGTATCGCGTCGGACTGGCAAAAACCGGTGAAGAAGGGCTGGAACTGTATCAACAGCAGCCGTTTGACCTGGTTTTGCTCGATGTCTCAATGCCGGGAATGGGAGGCTTAAACACCCTGGAAGCGCTCCTCAAGCACGACCCGGAAGCCGTGGTGATTATGATTACCGCCTATGCCACCTTTGACACCGCTGTGACCGCGTGGCAGGTCGGCGCCTATAACTGCATCCGCAAACCTTTTGAAAACAACCAGATCCTGCGAGTGGTCGAAGGCGGGCTTCGGCGGCGGCGCAAGGACGAAGAGCACCGCGAACTCAAGAAAACGCTCCGTCAGGTGAGCCAGAAAAACGAGATCATCGCCCGCAGTCCACGGATGCTCGAAATTCTGGAACTGGTTGAGCAGATTGCCCCGGCGCGGACGACGGTTTTGATTCAGGGCGAATCCGGAACTGGAAAAGAGTTAATTGCCCGGGCATTGCATTTTTCGAGTCCGCGTTCTGAAAGCGGCCAGTTTGTGACGGTCAACTCGGGCAACATTCCAACTGAACTGCTTGAAAGTGAATTGTTTGGCCATTTGCGGGGTGCGTTTACCGGGGCCTTTACCGCCAAAAAAGGGTTGTTTGAAGTGGCCGACGGCGGCAGTATTTTTCTGGACGAAATTGGAAATCTGGCAGTCGAGACCCAAAGCAAACTGCTGCGGGTAATTCAGGAGCGCGAGTTCATTCCATTGGGCGATACGTCGCCGCGTCGGGTAGATGTGCGGATCATTGCCGCCACCAACGTAGATTTGCGCCAGCACGTCGCGGAAGGGAAATTCCGCGAAGACCTGTTTTACCGACTCAACGTGATCAGCATTGACCTGCCGCCGCTGCGTGAACGCCGCGAAGACATTCTCCCGCTCGCCAAACATTTCATTCACAAGTACAACGAAGAGAATGCCCGCCACCTGGCTGAAGAAATCCGTCCGGAAATCCTGGCCTTGCTCGAAGCCTACCCCTGGCCGGGCAATGTCCGCGAACTGGCGAGTTCGATTGAGCGGGCCGTTGTGATTTCCCGCAGCAACGAACTGGAGCTGGAATACCTGCGCGATGAGATTTTGCATCCCGAGCGCAAGTCAGGCACCTTCGGCAGCGAGACTGGGCCGCTGTCGCCGCCGGTGGATATTTCCCAGGGCATCTCGTTTTATGACGAAGTTGCGCGTTTTGAAGTGAGCCTGATCCGCAAGGCCATGGACCTGACAAGCGGCCACCAGAGCCGCGCTGCCAAGCTGTTGGGCCTCAACGCCACTACGCTCAACAGCAAGATCAAGACCTACAACATTAAAGTCTGAACATTCTGAAAAAATATGGCGGTTGGCAAGAAGAAGGGAAAACGATGGTCCCGTGATGAATTGCTGTTGGCAATGAATCTGTATTGTGAAATCCCATATGGAACAATGCACGCGCGTAACCCCAAAATCATCACGTTCGCGCAGGCACTTGGGAGATCACCTGCCAGTATCGCTATGAAGTTGGTCAATTTTGCTTCATTAGATCCATTTCATCAGGCACGTGGCATTAAGGGGCTTCAAGGTACAAGTCAAGCCGACCGTGAAATCTGGACAGAATTTCATTCCGACTGGGAAAAACTAGCCACCGAAAGCGAATCTTTGCGCCTACAAACTCTTGGGGAAATTGAAGTAGCCGAAACAACGCCGCAACGTCAATCAAGATTGAGTCAAACTGAAATTCAAGCGCCAAGCTTGCCGTATTCCGGCCCAACTGAAAAAGTCCAATCTGTGAAAGTTCGACTGGCTCAAAACTTCTTTCGCCGGACGGTATTGGGGTCGTATGGTACGCGCTGCTGTATCTCCGGAATTTCGTTACCGGAGCTTCTGATTGCCAGCCACATTTTACCTTGGAACCGATTTCCTGATTTTCGGACCAACCCCCACAATGGTCTGTGTTTGTCTCGACTTCACGATGGTGCTTTTGATCGCGGATTGATCACACTTGATGAAGACCATCGAGTGGTTTTGAGTCAGTACCTCAAAGACGCACTTCCCAACAAAGCGTTAGAGCTGAATTTTGTTGCATTTGAAGGTGTTCCGATTCGACTGCCTGAGAAATTCCAACCTGAACCGAACTTTCTCAAACAGCACCGGGAAGAGATTTTTCTTGGATAAGTGAAACCCCGAGTTTTAGAGTAGGTTCTTGACCTCTTTTAATGGTTATTCAACTTGTAGAAAAGCAGAGGTAAAGACACCTTCTTGGGTTAAATTGCAAATCGTCTCGCGAATTACTTCAGGAGTCAGCTTTTCCACAACAATCATATCTGGTGTGCAAAAATAGAGACCAGCCGCACATTCTCCAGTCCTTTTATTTTTGTCAAAGAGTGATTGTAAGTTTTTTAGGGTAAAGAAGGTGGCAACATACCGTGTCCCATTTTGGAATTGGACTTCTACGTCCACATTATCGTCATCTGGATCAAGTTTTTGTTCTCCGGTAAAAATAATTGTTTGGTAAGTTTCTTCCGATTGAACGATTTTCCACATTTTTTCTTCCCAAATGGATCGTAACTCTAGGATTACAGCGAGGTTTCAGTTTTAACCTTCGAAGCAGGTAGTAAACAATAGCCTATGGAGGGCTGGTTGGCGGTTCGGGTTAGTCTCGAAGCTTGCGGCAAAGAAGGGGTATCAATCAAATATGTACCGCTCATCATAGGGAATTCCATGGGCTTTTAGAAACGCCACAAATTCCTCTTCAAATGTCATTCGATGGTGATGAGATTCTTGATTTTGGATGTATTGACGAACTTTTTCCATTTGTGATTGGCTGACTGAAAAGGCGCCATATCCACGCTGCCATTCAAACCGCGAATGAATGAAACCGGATTCATTGACCCATTTAGAAGTGCTTGATTTCAAACTGCGAAGAAAATCAGATAGAGAATACTTTGGGTGCAAGCTCACCAACAAATGGACGTGATCTGCCACACCTCCCACCTCAAGGGCGACACTGTCCATGCCTCGGACTGTGCCGCCCAGGTATTGATGAAGCTGTGAACGCCAACTTTCATCAATACATCGCTGACGGCGTTTGGTCGAAAAAACGATATGCATCAATGAATTGGTGAAGGCATGGGACATCGGTTGCGTTCGCGCCTTTCTGTCGGCTGCTTCGCAGGTTGAAATTTGATGGTGTGCGGTTCACCAGGATTATCGGATTCCTCTGGCTGCATTCGGGATGAGCCAGCCATTATCCGTAGTTTGCACAGCCGATGGCAGGACGTCGTCCTCAAGGGATCGGTTGGCCGCCATTCTAACCTGCGAAGCAGGTGATAGACAGTAGCCCCCGGTGCAACCGGGGGATTGGTTGACCCTCACCCCAACCTGCGCAGCAGGTGACAGACAGTGATCAGGGGAATTGTTGGTAACCGGGAATTGTATTATTGAAGGTGCGTGATTGGGTGGCGTTTGTTTCTTTCTGTCACCTGCTTCACAGGTTGGGATGTGACAGCGTGCGATTCCCCCGGTTGCACCGGGGGCTACTCTCTTTAACCTGCTTCGCAGGTAGAAAATGTTGACTCTCCTACTCATCGAACCCATCACGGAACAATTTACCGACGGAACTGTTTTGATGGCTAACTAAAACTTGCCAACACTTCCTGTGGTCGTGCGGTGGCGGTGCCGACTTTGCCGACGACGACGCCGGCGGCGTGATTTGACAAAATCGCCGCTTCGAGCATGGACGCTCCGGCGGCCAGCGCCAGGGCCAGGGTGGCCACAACAGTGTCTCCGGCACCGGTGACGTCATAGACTTCGCGGGCAACGGTTGGAATGTGCGTCAGGTCGCCCGAAGCCGCAAATAACGACATGCCTTCTTCGCCACGCGTGATCAGGACGTTGGGGAAGTCGAGCATCCGGCGGACTTCGTGCCCGATCTCGATCAGGGTTGCTTCGGACTCAATTGTGCGGCGGGTAATCGCTTCGGCTTCGTGATGGTTTGGGGTAATCACCGTCACGGGTTTGTAAAAGGGAAAGTTCCTCAGCTTCGGATCCAAACAAACCGGAAGGTCCTGGCGCCGGGCCTGGGGCAACACGGCCTGTAAAAGTCCCGGCGTCAGGACTCCCTTGTCATAGTCGGAAATGACCACGGCATCAACTTCGTCGAGAAATTCAAGCGCGGTTTCGATCAAATCCTGTTCGATCTGGGCATTGACTGGTGACCGGTTTTCACGGTCCACCCGCACCACCTGTTGCGAATGGGCAATCACACGGGTTTTGACCGTGGTCGGACGCGACGCATCGGCCACCAGTCCGCAGGCTTCAAGTCCAAGCTTTTCAAATTCAGCTTTCAGGATTTCACGTGAGGTGTCGGTTCCAGTGACTCCGACCACCAGCGGGATGCCGCCCAGGTTCAAGATATTGGCCCCGACGTTGGCCGCTCCGCCAAGGTGGCGGGTCTCGCGTTCGACCTCAACCACGGGAACGGGGGCTTCGGGGGCGATTCGGCGGGCACGTCCCCAGGTGAATTCATCCAGCATAATGTCGCCCAGGACCAGGACCCGACGACCTCGAATTTCATTGAGCAGTTTTTGAGCACGAGTTCGCTTCATTCGGTTCGGTTCAAATGTTCCTTTTCAGAAAATGCCCCCGGCAAAATGGCTTATTCGAGGGTGATTTTGACTTCGATGTCGCCAAACTGAACGATCTGGCCAGAAGCAATTGGGGTGCTGCCTTCAAGCGCCGTTGGCGAACCGGAGAGAAAAGTTCCATTTGTACTGCCTAAATCCTGCAAAATCAAATGATCTGGTGGAGAAAAGCGCAACACGGCGTGAAACTTTGAAACACTTGGATCTTCAATGACCAGCATGTTGTCACGGGTACGACCGATTTTGATGGCGATATCTGACGGGAGAAGCTGGCTGAAAAGTTCCTGACCATCCGAAGTGCGGATCACCTGGAGGTAAATTGGCCGCACGGTGGACGTCGTGGCGACCGAGACCGGTGCTTCAAACCCGACCCGCAGGGTTGGCGAGTCGTGGAAAACATCACTGATGACCTGAACCAGCACTCCGGCGCGCAGGCTGTAGCGCCGGTCACGAATAAATTGTTCGATGGATTCTTTGAGTTGTTGTGTCAGTTGGTCGCGGTGGGTGTCGGAAAGTTCGCAAAAGAGTTTGTAGGGCAGGGCGACGGTAATGACGTGCGGTGCGATATAGCGCGTTCCGTCGCGTTCGAGGCTTTGCTCCAAAAGTCGTTGCAACCGTGGGCTCAGCTTGAGATAGAGTTCGCGCAAGTTTGTGTCTTGACCGCTTCCGGCGGAATCCAATTTACCTCCCAGGCTTTCAAGAATGCGGCGAAACCAGTGTTCCATACAGAATGAGGATTCAGAGGAAAAAAATAGCTAACTATCAGTAATTCAACTGGATAGCTGTTTTGCGGGTCATTCTTCAATACTGGCATAAACAGTGTTTGGGAAGCAACGTCAGCGACGCTTTACCGATTGATACAGGACCTCCGCCAGCCAGCCAAACCCAATCCCCAACACAATACCAACCAGAAATTGTACAATCTGTCCAAATCCAAGAAATCGAGCGGTGCCCGCGCCCAGGATGACACCTGCAAAAAAGCCGGCGGTGTTGACAACTTCCTTTGTTTTCATGGAAAACCCCACGCAAGTGCTTCAAGTTAAGGTTTTAAGTTCAGGAACATGTGCGTTCGAACACATTCCATAAGGGTCGCTTTGACAAGGCCATCAGCGATCAGGCAGCCAATGCCAGCAGCGATTCGAAGTCGTCGAGAAGTATCTGGCGGATGAGTTGCTTCCGTCAACTGCCTGAAGGACCAGGCTGTAACTTCATAGGTAATAAATAAATAACCACACCCGCGCAAAATGGACCAGAGATGCCAGCCCAGAACCAGCGCCAGCCAGCGGTTGGTGCTGACACCGATGAGTTGCGCGTTGTAATAATTCATCAAATCAACTTCGTAAAACCCCTGGAAAAAAATGATGCTGCCCAACGAGGTATAGCCAAAGACAATGGCGGCTCCCAGCAGCAGGAAATGAGCCGGCACCCAGTTGGCCAGTTGATATTCCGGTTCATACCCGGTTTGTATCCAGGCCCAGGATTTTTTCCAGTAGGCTTCGGCATCGGGTAAAACCAGTGCCATTCCCTGGGGATCATGGATGGAAAACAGAATTACCACCAAGGAATGAAACAGATAGGCTAACGCCAGGGTTGCCATTCCCTGGGGCCAGGCATTGATTCGAATACTGTATAAACACACCACGGTCAACAATATCGCTGAAATCAACTGATGACCTTTGACCGACAGCCAGTACGAGCCGACAACCGGCAAAACCCCAATCAGAATCGCGGTTCCGATCCACCGCTGATGGCGACAGCATGGCTCGGCCAGATCTATGAAACGGCCAGCCGCTTTTCGCCACGCGGTTGGGATCGGAAATGGCCAGATCCAGTATGGATGGCGGTGCATCATGGGTTGGAATGGGCAATTCCCAGTTTGGAAAGGTACTCATACCAGTTTGTAGTCAGTAGATCGTAGTCAGTAATTCACTAACTTCAATTGATTGAATTACTTGACTGTTTTCTAAGACGATCACTTCATTCCAAAATGGTATCACTCTGTGGAGTTGAGACTGAGAATGCTGGTCATGCGTGAGGCTGATAGCCAGCTTCACGGCAAATCAATAATGTGAAAAAAGAGTTGAAAAAAGAGCAGTTTTGAACCCGCGAAGCGGGTGGCAGGTTCGTCGCCCAGGGTGCAATCCTGGGAAAAAGTTCGTTCCTCACCCCCCGTCCAGCCAGCCGCCGCCTACGGCGGCTGGACGGGCGGGGAAAAGGTAGGGGATGACCAGGTTCCCAGGGCTCGAAGACTCGCCCTGGGCTACGAGCCGGCGCCCAGTTCTGGGCTGAGAACCAAAAACGGCTTCAGCTCTTAACTGGTATCAATGGTTAACGTCTTGGAATTGGAATAATGTACCATCCCGTGGTGAAATAAAGGATGGCATTTCCGACTACAAAGATGAGGATAAACCAGACAATCCCACCCCACCCGCTATCATCATCATCGTCACTCATACAGTTTCCTCGCTTTCTCAACGATTCATTCAAAAAACTGGTGTGAAGTCTCCCTGCAGGTTGGCACGTTCAGGAGAACGACTGATCATTACCTGGGCGCTTCCAACGACTGGTCGTCGGAAAACCAAAAAATGGCTGTTTATAACCTGCAAGATTGAATGTTGTTTGATTGTAACTGACACTGAATGAACTACTTGTTGCGATGTAACTTCCCAACAATACACATTTGCTCAAAGGCCGGCAAGGTCAAAACAAAGGAAATGACAAAAGAATTTTTACTTACCTGATTGGAGCGCGCCCAATTGTATTTTCTGGCTGTAATGCCTGCTGAATTTGCTCAACCAGGGCGGTGTCGTGGCGTTGCTCAGCCCAGTTCAGTGCTTTTTGAAGGATCGGAATGGCTTCTGAATGGTTTGACTGCTCCAGAAAGAAGACCGCTCGCCGTTGCTGGTCAGGGTTTCCGCAGACCAGCGTTCGTTCGGCACGCGTCAGATACAGTGGTGCATCCAGTCTGGTCAGGAGGCGCGGGGCAAGGTCAGATGGATTGGCGGCAAGCATCCAATCGTCATAGAGTCGAAGCCGGTCAGGCTGGGGTAAGTGTTGAAACTGGGTTATTTCAGAGACTGAGAAATCTCCGTCCACGGCTGAATCAACCAGTGGTTTCAAATTTGCCGGGAGTGCCTGATAGGTTTCAGACCGGTATTTTTCAAAGAACGTGCGTTGCGTGGCAATTCCAGCCGCCAGGACCACACTGCCAGCAAAAAGGCCGCCAATCAGAAGGAGTTGTCCCGTTAGTGATCGAAGATCATCCGGTGAGAGCCGTTTATGAAGCGGTTGCATGTCCAAACCGTCCTGCAAAAACCCGTTTTACCTGCCACTGAAGACCGATGACCACCAGGACCAGCAGGGCCAGGTATCCGGCAAAAATGGGTGCTGATCGAAGCGCTGCCACGTGGGCAACGCCAAAAAATAAAGCTGCCGTATTGATGGCTGCGGTTGTTCCAACATTTCGACCGAGAATTCCTCCTCTGGCCAGCGGCATTGAAAAAGGCAATCGGCGCGTCACTCCAAGCAGCGCCGCTGAACAGCCAGCATCCACAACCAGCCACCCGGTGATGCCATGGAGCAGGGCATAGAGTGGCTGCTGCCACTGGATTCCAAGCACCAGGATCATTCCCAACAGGACTGGGAGCAGAATCTGCGTCATCACCGCTTTGCGCATCCCCTGGGCCACCGCAAGTGGGTTCTGGAGCGGGGCTGTCTGTACTATCCAGGCGGCTTCATAGGCTTGACTGTAGTTCAAATTGGTGAAGATGGTCGGAATCGGCATCACGAGCAGGTACAGGCTCATCACCGGGATTGCCGCCTCGCGTGACGGCATCCAAAAGGGACAGTCCAGTCGGTTTGTCAGAAAGCCTAAACCAAAAAGCGCAACGGCCATTCCCATTGTCGGCCAGATTCGCATGCGAAGATCCTGATCCCGGCGCAGCATCGTGCCGCACAGCCAGTACACGGCACGTTCGGGACGTGATCTGGTCAGCCAATCGGTTATCTGTCCACCCAGACGACCTGGAATTGCGAGTGGGGGAAGTTCGATGCGCTGCCAGGCGGCATTCCCTGGACTTAAATGTTGAAACGACTGTGAAAGTTGACGCAGGACCAGGGCCCATAAGCCAATCATCACCACGAAGGCAATTCCGAAAATCCACCACTGCGCCTGCATCAGGCCATCTCGGAAACTATCAACGGCGGACGCCAGCCAGCTTGATGGCAGGTAGACGAGCCACGGCGGCGGGGTATAGGCCACCATTTCAATCCGCCCCTGAGTATCTCGGAAAATAGCCTGTCCGCCATAAAAGGCGACCATAATCAAAATAATTTGAGTCCAGGCCAGCAACTCGCGGGCTTTATCGCCTGGATGTGTCTGAAACCAGAGGGCATACACCAAAATGATACTGGCGACCGTGATCAGATTGGCTATGGTGGCAACCGTGAGATAAACCAGCGGAAATACCCAGGTGGTATCGCGCAATCCAAGCCCAATGATAGCTGGAAAGAGGTTCAAAGCGGCAGTCATCATCAGCACGTAGCCAAGCAAATTGGTCAAACGTGCCGCCGAATACGTCCGACCAAAGACAGGATGATGCCCAAGGGTATTGATATCGCCCGGATCAAAAACCACTTCATTGAATTCAACAATGATGGCCGTCCCAATCATGGCCATTGAAGTTGAAAGACAGACAAAGGTGAAAAACCAGGCATCAACGCGAGTAAACAGGACAGTCGCCACTAGCCCGCCCAGGATCAGGTATTGACCGACGATCCAAAAGAGCGGAGAGATTGCTTCCGTTGGTTTTGAGGCCGTGGCACGACCAAAAAACTGACTGCGCAGGTCCATGACGACAAACACAGTCAGCAATGCTCGAAACGAGCGGGTGTGAATCCCAAGCCAGTTTAAAAACCGGTCAATGGCTGTGCCTGATCGCTGCAATCCATCATGAGGGGTCATAAACAATCAGAAAAACCGCGGGAAGTAATACCATTTAGGGCTGAAGGGTATCGGGCTAAGGGATAAGGGAACAGAGCCCGATCTGGACAAGGGGACAAGAGGACAAAGGGACAAGGAGAAAAACATTCTCCCGCTCCCAACGCCGGGAGGAGGATCTCCTTGTCTCCCCATCTCCTTATCTCAAACAGGCTCATATTTCCTTATCCTGGCGCTTATGACCGGCACCGTGGTCCGGGTATCCTCCGGCAGCTTGACGTCGCTTTCATAAAAAACGGCTTGACACTCGTTCAGTGTCAAGCCGCGGGATTTCAAAGCCGCGTCAAGCTGCGGCACTCCAAAAAATTACATGTTTTCCACAATCGCGGCGGCAAACTCGCTGGTTTTGACCTTGGTGGCGCCTTCCATCTGGCGTTCAAAGTCATAGGTCACGCGTTTTTGAGCGATGGTTTTTTCAAAGCCGCTCATGATGAGATTGGCGGCTTCGTTCCAGCCCATATGCTCAAACATCATCACGCCTGAGAGAATCACTGATCCGGGGTTGATGACATCTTTGTCGGCATATTTCGGAGCTGTTCCGTGCGTGGCTTCAAACACAGCGCCAAAATCGCCGATGTTGCCACCGGGAGCAATCCCAAGTCCGCCAACCTGGGCCGCGGCGGCGTCTGACAGGTAGTCACCGTTGAGGTTTGGCGTCGCCAGCACGTCATATTCATCAGGACGAATCAAGATTTGCTGGAACATTGAATCGGCAATCCGGTCTTTGATCAGGATTTTGCCTTCGGGCATCTCGCCGTCATATTTGTCCCAGAGTTCCTGTTCGCTCACGGTGACATCGGCAAACTCTTCACGAGCCAGTTCATAGCCCCAATCCCGGAACGCGCCTTCCGTAAACTTCATGATGTTGCCTTTGTGGACCAGCGTCACACTGGGGCGATTGTGATCAATCGCGTATTGAATCGCCCGGCGAATCAGCCGTTTGCTGCCAAAGGCCGACATGGGCTTGATGCCAAGTCCGCTTTCCGGTCGGATTTTTTTGCCGAGTTTATCGCCCAAAAACTCAATCAACTGATTGGCTTCATCGGTGCCAGCTTTAAATTCAATCCCGGCATAGACGTCTTCGGTGTTTTCACGAAAGAGCACAATGTCGAGTTTGTCAGGATTTTTGACCGGTGACGGCACACCGCTGAAATAACGAACCGGACGCACACAGGCATAGAGGTCCAGATCCTTGCGGAGCGCGACGTTGAGCGAGCGAAAGCCTCCGCCGACCGGCGTGGTCAATGGTCCTTTGATCGCCACGACAAACTCGCGAATGGCATTGAGGCTGTCTTCTGGAAACCAGTTGCCAAACTTTTCATAGGCTTTTTCGCCAGCGAAGATTTCAAACCATTTGACTGACCGCTGGCCGCCGTAGGCTTTTTCAACCGCGCCGTCAAACACCAGTTGTGATGCCTTCCAGATGTCGCGACCCGTGCCGTCGCCTTCGATAAAAGGAATAATCGGATGGTTGGGAACATTCAATTTCCCATTCTCAATGGTAATTTTCTGTCCGTCCGTAGGGACTTCGACCCCGTTAAATGAAGCCATGTGATGCCTCCTAAATTTCGATGTTTCAAAGGAATAATGACGTGAGGACACTACAGGATACTGTAATGAATGTTGTGGAAGCGCTGAGTCTATTCAGTTGGGGGAAAGTGTCAAGAAGGCTTTGTTTATTATTTTCAAGCACAAGCGTGGTGGTTCCTTGTTTCAGACCCCAGATTCAGCGAAGATACTCTCTCCATCCCAAATCACGTTTCATTTCTTCAATTTCCAGCTCAAAAACGACTGTATATGAAGCCCATTTCTCTCTTTTCTCTGTGCATGACTGTGTGCCTTGCCGTCAATGCTCCATATTTAGCGGGAGTATCTGATCTGTTTTCACGAATTTATCCTGGTTTGGTTCAGGTACAACCCATGACCGAACTGGTACCAGGGGGGCATGTCTTGCGTGACTTAAAGGGTGGGGAAACACATAGTTACACGCTGAAGCTAAAAGTGGATCAATTTGTGGACCTGCAGGTGATGCAAAAAGGCGCGGATGTGGTGCTGCGCATTTGTGGCCCGGATGGGGCAAAACTTCAGGAAATTGACAGCCCAAATGGTTCGGACGGCCCGGAATCGTTGTTTTGGGTTTCGTCTATCGCAGGCGAGTATCGGGTGGAAGTGAGGTCCCTCGAAAAAAATGCACCTTCCGGCCAGTATGAAATTGAACTCCGAACCGTGCGTCAGGCAACTGAGGCAGATCGTGAGCTTGGCAGCACCATTCAACTTGATCTGGAGGCGGCTGAATTCCTGAAAGCAAACCAGCTTGATCGGGCGCTTCCACTCGTCGAAAAAGCCCAGGCGATTCGTGAAAAATTTCTGCCAATTGAACATGTACAGGTACTTACCGGGCTCGACCGGTTGTCGCGTCTCTACCAGGCAGCAGGTGAAAATGCCCGCTGGATTTCAACCGAAGAACGGCGGGTTGCTGCCTACCGCAAAGCTTTAGGACCAGAGCATCCAAATGTTGCGGTGATGTTCAACGATCTGGCAGTGGCCTATCAGAGTCTTGAAAATTTGGCCCAGGCTGAATCCCTCTTTCAACAGGCGCTGGCGATTTATGAAAAAACCCTTGGCCCGGAACATCGGGAAGTCTCGGTGACGATGAACAATTTAGGGCTTTTGTACCAGGCCAAAGGCGAATATACGAAGGCCGAAACTTTCTTTTTAAAATCACTGGTGATGCGAGAAAAGCTTTTTCCTCCAGGTCACCCAATAATTGATCAGGCCCGCAACAACCTGGGCTGGCTGTATCGGGAAAAGGGGGAGTACGGTAAAGCCGAAGCCATTTTGCAGCAAGCGTTAATCGGTTTAGAAAAATCCATTGGCCCCCAACACCGCAATGTGGCTTATGTGTTGCTCAATTTGGCGAGCGTGTATCAAGACCTGGGCAACCTGGGAAAATCTGAGCTTTTGCTACAGCGGGCTCTCAATATTCGGGAAAAAGCATTGGGTCCAGATCATCCTGAAGTGGCCGTGACACTCAACAACCTGGGGTATTTGTATCGGGAAAAAGGCGATTATGACAAAGCGATCCAGCTTCTGGAGCGGGCACTGACAATTTATGAAAAGAAGCTCGGCACTGAGCATCGCGAAATAGCGAACTCATTGAATAATATTGGCTTAGCCTATTTTGGTAAAAAAGAATTCACTCGGGCTGAACAATATTTTCAACGCGCTCAGGCCATGTATGAAAAGGTCCTGGGACCTGACCATCAACTGGTGGCTCGACCACTTGCCAATCTGGCAAACGTGTATCAGGAAACAGGCCAACTGACTCAGGCTGAGGCCCTTTTACAACGTGCATTAAAAATTACCAACCACTCAGTCGGCCAGGAATCAGTCCTTTCGGCCAAAATACTGGCGAATGCGGGCAAGGTGAGTCAGCAAAATGCCGACTATTTGGCTGCCGAGCAGTATTTTCAACAAGCGCTGATGATTTGGGAAAAAACCTGTGATGATGCCTATCCGCTTCTGGGGAACACTTTGACCCAATTGTCTCGGCTCTATCAAGTAACCGGTAATTTTCCCAAAGCGATTGAAGCTCAGGTTCGAGCAAATGAAACCAGAGAGCGTGATCTGGCCCGCAATCTGGTCACTGGTTCTGAGCGCCAGAAACTCACCTATCTTGAACTTAGCTCCAAAGAGAAAGACATATCACTCTCACTTCATCTTCAGCACCAGTTTGACAACGCACTGGCCGCCCGAATGGCGTTCCAGGTTCTTCTCGTTCGTAAGGGGCGGGCGCTAGATGCGATGACGGATGTCATGGAGCGTCTTCGCCGACAGGCTGGGCCCGAAGACCAGAAACTTATTGACAATCTGGCGGCTGAAAAAACCGCACTCTCGCAACTGACGTTGCGAGGGCCTGGGAAAGAAGGCGCGGCAACATATCGCACGACACTTCAATCCCTCGAAGCCAAAGTCGAGCAACTCGAAGCCGCGCTCAGTGCCAGAAGTGCTGAATATCGGGTTCAAACTCAAGTTGTGACGCTTGAAGCCGTCACAAAGGCCATCCCGGCTGATTCGGTGCTGGTGGAATATGTCGAGTATCGTCCCTTTGATGCCAAAACAGCCGGCTTCGGCAAGCCTCGCTATGCGGCGTATGTGCTGGACCATACCGGGAAACTGGCCTGGGCTGATTTGGGCGAGGCCGAGAAAATCGAAGGACTGGTTCAACAGTTCCGGTCGGTGCTTCGGACAAAATCCGCCAACCTGGAACGGCAAGTGAAGCCCGCCGCCCGGGCAATAGACGATCTGGTGATGGCACCTATCCGCCGATTGGCGGGAAACAAACGCCATTTGTTGATTTCACCGGATGGCGCCTTAAACCTGGTTCCCTTCGGCGCGTTGGTGGACCAGAAAGGGCGCTTTCTGGTTAAAACCTATACCACAACCTATCTGACCAGTGGCCGTGATCTACTTCGGATGCAGGGTGGGATTCCAAATCAGCATCCGCCGCTGGTGGTGGCTTCGCCTGATTTTGGCTCGCAGACTGATACCTCAGCCCTCGAATCAGGGAGAACTCTCGTTCTGAACGACGTTCGAGTATTCTTTTTGCCACTTCCCGGAACACAAAAAGAAGCTCAGTCCTTGCAGCATATATTTCCAACGGCGACCGTGGTTACTGGGAGCGCGGCCACTGAAACCGCTCTCAAACAGGCAAAAAGTCCGAAATTGCTCCATATTGCCACCCACGGTTTTTTCCTGCCGGGCGAGCCTGGAAAGCCGGATGTTCCATTGACAACTGAGCTGGATCGGTCCCTGCGCAATCTAACACCGTTGATGGTCAGTGCTGATGAGTCGGTAACCAATCCCTTGCTGCGTTCTGGTCTTGGTTTAGCCGGGGCCAATCTCCGTAAGAGTGGCGACGAAGATGGTATTTTAACGGCGCTGGAGGCGACCGGGCTTGATCTGTGGGGCACCAAACTGGTGGTGCTTTCGGCCTGCGACACCGGAGTGGGCGATGTGAAAAATGGGGAAGGTGTCTATGGGTTACGGCGAGCACTGGTTCTGGCTGGTTCGGAAAGCCAGGTGATGAGCCTGTGGCCGGTCTCGGATCGCGGGACGCTTGAGTTGATGATCGGATATTATCGGAATTTACTGGCTGGTCAGGGCCGAACCGAAGCCTTGCGCACCGTGCAACTTCAGATGCTGCGCAACCCCAGATATCGCCATCCCTTTTACTGGGCAAGCTTTATCCAATCGGGGGCGTGGGGGAAGTTGGAGTGACTGCCGGGGTCCAAATTGCCTTATCTTCTGCACCGGTAGGGCAACAACCTCGAAACCTTTGATAAACCGGCAAACGTTGACACTGGCGGAACCCGTCAACTATTATCGCCCCCAGTACTCATCCAAGCTGTATTTTCTTTATCTCTTCATAGACAAATCAGTTACCGAACCTTCAAGGTTTCAGCCTTCAGGCCAGTTTATCTGCCATCCAGGGGAAGTTTTCATGACGACGCACCACATTACTCATCCACTTGACGAAGTCCAGCGCGAGTGGGAAGAGGGGACACTCAAGCGCACGCTGGCCAAAATGCCGGAGTCACAGGACACCTTTACCACTGTTTCTCTCAAACCAATTCAGCGTTTGTACACGCCAACTGACCTGCCCGATTTTGAGTATGAGCG
This sequence comes from Acidobacteriota bacterium, assembly GCA_016208495.1. Classification (NCBI taxonomy): domain Bacteria; kingdom Pseudomonadati; phylum Acidobacteriota; species Acidobacteriota bacterium. Next base: position 18,848 of record JACQXX010000021.1, read on the forward strand.
GGACCTTGGGTTCCCGGGCCAGTTTCCCTACACGCGGGGCGTCCACGCCACCGGGTATCGAGGCAAACCCTGGACCATGCGTCAGTTCGCCGGGTTTGGCTCGGCGGACGATACCAACCAGCGGTTTAAATACCTGCTGGCCCAGGGCCAAATGGGGCTTTCGGTGGCCTTTGACCTGCCGACCCTGATGGGCTATGACTCAGACAGCCCACTCTCAAATGGCGAAGTCGGAAAGTGCGGCGTGGCGATTTCCAGTCTGGAAGACATGGAGCGCCTCTTTGATGGCATTCCGCTAGAGCAGGTCACAACTTCGATGACCATTAATGCGCCGGCCTCGGTGATTTTTGCCATGTATCTGGCGGTGGCCGAAAAGCAGGGCGCCGATCTGAAGAAAATCTCTGGAACGCTCCAAAATGACATTCTGAAAGAATACATTGCCCAGAAAGAATGGATTTACCCACCGCGTCCGGCCATGCGGTTGATTACCGACATCTTTGAGTATTGCGCCAAAGAAGTCCCCAAATGGAACTCAATTTCGATTTCCGGCTATCACATCCGCGAAGCTGGTGCCACCGCCGCCCAGGAACTGGCGTTTACGCTCCGCGATGGCATCGAATATGTCCAGTTTGGCATTGATGCCGGCCTGGATGTTGACGAATTTGCCCCACGTCTGTCCTTCTTCTTTAATTCGCACAATGATTTCTTCGAGGAAATCGCCAAATATCGCGCCGCCCGCCGGATTTGGGGCCGGGTGATGCGTGACCGGTTCAACGCCAAAAACGAGCGGTCCTGGATGCTGCGCTTCCATGCCCAGACCGCCGGATGTACGTTGACCGCGCAACAGCCATACAATAACGTGGTTCGGGTGGCCATTCAGGCCCTGGCGGCGGTGCTGGGCGGCGCGCAATCACTCCATACCAATTCGCTGGACGAAACGCTGGCGCTTCCAACTGAAGAATCAGTCACGATTGCACTTCGAACACAACAAATCATTGCCCACGAAACCGGGGTTGTGAACACGGTGGATCCGCTTGGCGGAAGCTACTTTGTGGAAAAGCTAACCAACGAACTCGAAGCCGAGGCGATGGAGTACATCAACCGGATTGATGCCATGGGTGGTATGGTCGAAGCGATTGAACATGGCTTCCCCCAGAAGGAAATCCAGGAATCGTCATACCTGTACCAGAAAGCGTTTGAACGGAAAGAAAAAATCGTGGTCGGCGTCAACGAATTTACCCAGGCTGAATCCCAGCCGTTGTCAACACTGGTCATTGATGATGCCGTTGAACTCGACCAGCGCCAGCGCCTGACCGCGCTCCGCGCCCGTCGTGATCAGCCCCGGGTTGAACAAACCCTCCGCGCCCTGGCCGAAGGAGCACACGGAACCGCCAACACAATGCCTTTGATTTTGGATTGTGTTCGGGCCTATGCCACATTGGGCGAAATTTGCGATTGCTTGCGGCCAGCGTTTGGCGAATACAAAGAACCAGCCTTTTAAGACAGAATGAAGAATCTTTTGAGTGAAGAATGAAGAAAAAATCCGCATAATTTCTCAATTCTTCATTCTTCATTTTTCATTCTCAATTCTCAATTCTTCATTCAGATAAGCCTTTGGAAATAAAGGATATTTATGGCACGAATCTTGGTGATAGACGATGAAAGCGACATCCGAATGGCGACGATTATGGCCCTCCAGACAGGAGGCCATACCATCGTTGAAGCCGACAGTGGAATTGCCGCGATGAAGCAGCTCAAAGATCAGCTCCGGTCAAACACGCTGGTTGATCTGATTGTATGTGACGTAATGATGCCCGGGATGACTGGGCATGACGTCTGTCAGTTGGTACGGCTTGACCCGGCGCTGAGCGACATTCCGTTTATTTTCTTGAGTGCCAAGCGTGACGCCGATGAGCGTCTGGAAGGCATCGAAGCCGGGGCTGATGACTATGTTGGCAAGCCTTTTTCGCTGCAGGAACTACACCTGCGGGTCAATGCGGCACTGGCAAAACACAAACAACTGGTCGCCACCGGGCAGCGCATCTCCGCCGACCCGCTGATTCAACTGTCACTGGCCCAATGTATTGATTTGATTGTTCGCCATACCTTGAGTGGGAAACTATCGGTGTTACTCAAAGGAACCATTCAGGGCACAATCTTTTTTGAAGGTGGGCATGCCGTCCACGCCAAGCTGGAAGACAAAATCGGAGAGGCGGCAGTGCGTGAAATTCTAGCGTCTCAACTACTTATGTATTCCTTTGAAGCCTATGAAGTAACCGACCAGATGACGATGGCCATGGATATTTCGCGGGCAATCAAACGACCGAATTAAAGGGTTCCGGGTTCCGGGTTCCGGGTTCCGGGTTCCGGGTTCCGGGTTTTCGAACCCAAACCCGAACGTCGTGTTATTTCAGATCCTGATAAGTCTTTGCGGAAAAAATTCCCCGTTTCTAAAGGTTCAATGATTGAACAGATTGTCTTCCCTGAACCCTGAACCCTGAACCCTGAACCCTGAACCCTGAACCCTAAATTGTGTTGCCCCACGCTTCAAAAACTGCCGTCTGGCAGAAAAAATTCAAATTTTGTTGAAAGAACTATGCAACCGACCATGAGTGAAGCACCTGAAAAGAAAATTCGAATCCTCATTGCCAAGCCTGGCCTGGATGGTCATGACCGGGGGGCAAAGTATATTGCCCGTGTGTTGCGCGATGCTGGAATGGAGGTAATTTACACCGGACTTCGACAAACGCCCGAACAAATTGTCACGGCTGCACTCCAGGAAGACGTTGATGCGATTGGCGTTTCGATTTTATCTGGTGCGCATATGACGTTATTTCCTCGCATTTTGGAACTGATGAAGGACAAAGAGCTTGATGATGTGCTGCTCTTTGGCGGTGGAATCATTCCGGATGAAGATATTCCAAAGCTTAAGGATCTTGGGGTTGGTGAAATTTTCACCCCCGGCGCCCTTTCCGAAGACATCATTCGCTACCTGACCGAGTCCATTCGCAAGTAATCCCTGGGCTGAAGAAACCGGGCTGAAGAAGTTGGGTAATTCAGTCCTGAGCTTGCGAATTTTCAGCCCGAAGTCTTCAGCCCGAAGTTTTCAGCCCCAAGCCCTGAGCTTGCGAATCTTCAGCCCAAAGTCTTCAGCCCCAAGCCCTATTCTTATGTTTGAGCTTCGACACCACGGCACCACCGCCGTTATTGTGTGTTCCACATTGGAAAATCTGGGATTTATCAACGGATTCAGTACCCGTCTGGGCGGAGTGAGTCCGTTGCCTGAATCAGCACTGAATCTGGGACATTTTGGCGGCGATACTCACGAAAATGTGGATGAAAACCGCCGCCGATTTTTGACGGTTTTGAACGCCGCTGAGTATCCAATTCATACCTTGAAACAGGTTCATTCAGCACTGGTGCATCAAGCTGATCCTCAGGATATCACTGGACCAAAACGTGAAGGAGATGCCCTGGTTGGTCAGGAAGCCGGAAAGCTGGTTGGTGTGTTGACGGCTGACTGCTTGCCGGTTTTGATTGTGGATCCGAAAACCGGGGCCTATACGGCGGTTCATGCCGGCTGGCGCGGAACCCTCCAGCGCATTACCGAAGAAGCGGTTCGCGCCCTGTCTGAAGTGTTTGGAGTTTCCCCATCTGATTGCCACGTGGCGCTTGGTCCCTGTGCCACGGCGACGCACTATGAAGTTGGCGACGAACTGGTTGATCAGTTTCGGGAGGTCTTTGACGAAGCGGCTGAGGGCTTTTTTCAGCGACCTGCTGGAAGTCGCAAGGCCCATCTGGATGTGCAGGCGGCCAATCTTCATCAGTTGGTCAGGGCTGGGATTCCACGTCATCAAATCTACATTTCCGAGTACTGCACCATGCAGCGCAACGACTGGTTTTTTTCCTACCGGTGCGAAAAAGAAACTGGCCGGGTTGGGCGGCTGCTGTCGGTTGTCGGACGCAAACTCTGAAGCAATTGCATAATTCATAATTGACACGCCGTTTACGATGAAACAAGGTAAAAAACGAACTCCATCACCGACCCAACCTGACCCAAGCATCGAGTTACCCGCCGGTACACCTACCTCAGAACCACAATTTACACTTCCGTCCTCAGTCAGTGCCGTGATCCCCCTGGTTACCTTTGTGGTGGCACTCACCGGGTACTGGTTTACCATGGCCCGAACCGTCACGCTGGTTGACAGCGGAGAACTCATTTTGACGGCGGCCACCTGGGGGGTGGCGCATCCACCTGGAGTTCCGCTCTACACCTTTTTGGGATTTTTCTTCAGCAAACTCCCGATTGGCAGTGTGGCTTTTCGCATCACGCTGATGTCGGGTGTCTTTGCAGCGTTGACGGCGGCGATGGTGACGCTCCTGACTCGTGAAATCTGGTGGTTGATGCGTGAGAAAGAAGAATTAGCCCGACGTCGCCCCAGCAACAAAAAAAATGAGCCGGGTGGAGACTCCGCCCCACTTGCCCAATGGTCAGTGGTCTTTGCCGAAGTTTTGATTCCACTTGGTACTGGACTGGCCTTTGCCTTCTCAAAAACGCTCTGGTATTACGCCTCGGTCGCTGAAGTCTATTCCTTGAATCTGGCGCTGCTCGGCATCGTGATTTTTCTGGTGACACGCTGGTTGCGAGTCAGAGTTCAAAACCTGGCAACTCAATCCGAGTCGTGTGAAACCTGGTGGCTGATTGCCGGGGCCACGCTGGTCTATGGTCTGGCGCTCGGGGTGCATCACGTGACAATTGTGCTGACCTTTCCGGCGTTTGTGATTCTGGTCTGGATGTCAGCCGGAACCGCATTTTTTCGCAGCCGTGAGTTTGCCTGGTCAGTGGGGACGGCTGTGGTTGGAGTGGTCCTGGTCTATGCCTATCTGCCGCTGGCTGCTTTGCGTGAACCAGTACTGAGTTGGGGCTATCCGGCAACTGTCGAGCGGTTTCTCTGGCACATTTCCGGCAAGCAGTATCAGGTCAATCTTTTTTCGGCGGATGGTGAAAAGGTGGCGGCTGAATTCCGCACTTTCTTAGCGTTGCTGGTTAATCAACTGACCCCGGCTGCCACAGTGGGAATGCTTGTCGGAGTATGGGCGCTCTGGCACAAAAACCGCACCTGGCTCATTTTTCTCTTGCTGGTCGTGGTCTTGAACGTCGCGTACTCAATCAACTATGAAATTGCCGAGGATAAAGACGCCTATTACCTGCCGACCCATCTTGCCTGTGCCCTGATGCTTGGGATTGGGCTCCAGTTTCTGGTGGAACAGATTCGGCTTTTTGGGAAAGTTGCAATTGCCGTGGCTGGAGTGGCGATTGTGGCCTTGCCGGCGGTGTGCTTCGGCTTGCATTTTCAGGAAAACAACAAACGCACCTACCTGATTGCCCGTGATTATGTCGAAAACACCCTGCGCACCGTGTCACCCGGCGGACTGCTGTTGACGCTCGACTGGCAGGTATATTCGCCCTATCTGTATCTGCGCCATATCGAAGGCTTTCGGACAGATGCCACTGTGGTGGATGTCAATCTGATGCGACGCTCGTGGTACGTGGATCGGTATTTGCCGCGACAATATCCGGAGATGATGCAGGCTTGTGCGGCTGAAAAACAGGCGTTTCTGGAAGATTTATCACTCTTTGAACACGATCAGCCCTATAACGCCGAGCAGATTCAAAAACACTTTCTAGCCCTCATCGAAGCCATGGTGAAATACCACCTCTCCCGGCAAGGCGTGTGGTTGATGTTGCCGATGGAACCAGGGGTTGGTCAGGGGTACACCTGGGTGCCCGAAGGTCTGACCATGCATGTGGTTTCTGAATCACAGACCGAAGCCCAGCGCAAATATACAACGGCGCCAGCCCTGGAATTACGTGGGCTCCTGGATCAGTCCGTGTTTTTGGACGAAGTCGCCAAAGGAAAAGTCGCTGAGACCTATTCGATGATGATTGCCAATCGTGGAAAATATTTGACTTTAATTGGCCAACCAGAGGCTGCATTTGAGCAGCTTCGACTTGCACTTCAACTCGATTCGGACAATGATCGAGCCTACGAATTTATGGGCGATATCTATGTCTCGCAAGGTCTGCTTGGAGCCGCCCAGGATGCCTATCAGACCGCCCTGCAGTTCAATCCCAACAACACCAGTGCTCGCCAGAGTTTACAACGGTTGATTCCGCCACCGGCCCCGGCGACACCCCCAAAACCTTAAAAAAGCATGATGAATTTTCGGTCGCGTTTGCTTTCCTTGTGGTTGTTCATTTCACTGGTCGCCGTACCAGTGGCAGGCATTCCAGCATTCGCCACGGGCCAGAAGGCTGCTCAACAGCCGGTTCGCCGTGTTGAAGTCGAGCCGGAAAAAACCAAAGCCACCATCCTCACGGCTGATGAAACCGTCGCTGAAGATCCGGAAGTCAAAATATTTGTCGAAAAGTATGGGGCTTCAATCAAGGCCAAGCTTTCAGAAGTGATTGCTCACACCCCACGTGAGATCCGTCGTGGATCTGGCTCCGATTTGGGGCGACTTGTGGCTGATGCCATGCTGGCCGTTGCCCATCAGAAAACCAAACGAAAAGTTGATCTGGCGATTTCAAATACCTATGGCATGCGTGGTGATTTACCGGCTGGCGATATCACGATTGCCAATGTTTTTACCATTATGCCGTTTGAAAACCAGCTTGTGTTGCTCGAATTAACCGGGCAACAATTGCTGGAAGGTTTTGAATATGTCGCCACACACTTTGACGAATCGGCGGGTTTTCCGCTGGCCAACTGTATTGTCCGAGTCAAAGACGAGAAACTGGTAAGCGTCGAAATTGGCGGCCTGCCGCTCGATCCAAAGAAAACCTACACGCTCGCCACCAGTGATTATTTGTACTATGGGGGCGATGGCTACCACTTTAGCCAGGGCAAGAATTTCCGCCACGTCGGGGTTACGCTTCGGGATGCCATCATTAGTTACATGCGTCAGCAAAAGACGGTTGAAATCCCAACCCAGGCCCGATTTATCAACGAATCAGCGCCAACCGATACACAACGGGAAACACCAGCAGGAGGTCAGCGATGAACCGAAGAACTTTTTTGACCACCGGACTGGCTGCTACGACAGGTGTTGCCCTTGGCGGCTTTCCCTCAATTATCAAAGCCCAGTCCGCCGAAACGCGAATCACGGTTTTGCACACCAACGATACCCATTCTCAAATTGAACCGATGGTCGCCGGGGTGAATGTCGGGAAGGGCGGTATTGCCCGTCGCATGACACTCATCAAGCAAGTCCGACAGGAATCTCCTAACACGATCCTGGTTGATGGTGGCGATGTTTGCCAGGGCACACCGTTCTTCAATTTCTATCGGGGTGAGGTCGAGTACAAGGCAATGTCAATGATGGGGTACACGGCTGGAACGCTGGGAAATCATGAATTTGACAATGGCGTGGGCCCGTTGGCCAAAGCCCTTTCATTTGCGAATTTTCCGATTGTGAATTCCAACTATGATTTTTCAGGCGCGCCAAAATTACGGGCGCGAGTCAGGCCCTTTATCGTGCGCACTATTGGAGGTATCCGGGTCGGGATTTTTGGGCTCGGCGTCAATTTCAAAAATTTGGTTTTGCCCGATAACCATAAAGGGATAAAGTACCGCGATCCAATTGAAGTCTCACGACAAATGGTCAAACAGTTACGCGAACGTGAAAACTGTGACTTTGTCCTGGCACTCTCTCATTTAGGTTACCCCAAAGACAATATTGGGACCAATCTGCTCATTCATGACATCATGGTGGCCGAACAAGTTGAAGGCATTGATTTTATTGTCGGCGGCCACACCCATATGTGGATGGATGAACCTGACGTTATCACCCGCTCAGGTGGTGGCAAAACGGTGTTATTCCAGGCTGGATATGCGGGGGTCAGAATGGGGCGGGTTGATTTCTATTTCCGTGATCGAAAACTGGCTGCCTGGAACGGAAAACCGAGTTAAGAGAATGAAGAGTGTGGTTAGGAGTCGTTAAAAAACAAGTTCCCATTTTGAAAAAAAGTGCTATCCAGCCAAAGAGAGCGAAGAGTAAGGGACTGTAAAAATACAACTTCCCGTTTTTATCGAAAGTCACCCGGAGAGATCCAATTTCAGAACAGGAAGGTTTCTAACCACTCATCACTAGCCACTAACCACTATGATTGCTTCATTCTTTCTTTCACCGAGGCTTATGGCTGAATTTAATCTGACCGAAAAAAGCATCATCACCGAAAGCGATTTACAAAAGATCCCGGCTGGCGCTCAGTTGATGATTAGTGCTGATGCTCGTCTGACACCGCTGGCACATGATTATGTGGCGGCTCATTCACTGACGATTTTGCGCAAGCGCCGGGGTGATACTCGGGTCCGCAAGCTCGCCATTGGCGCCGATCATGGCGGGTTTCAAGTGAAAGAAAAGCTGAAGGTTTGGCTGGCAGGCAAGGGAATTGAAGTTCAGGATTTTGGCACCCACGATGAACGGGCCGTGGATTATCCCGATTATGCTCATGCTGTTGCGGCAGTGGTTGGAAATGGAACTTTTCCGCTTGGAATCTTGCTTGATGGTGCTGGAATCGGCTCCTGTATGGTGGCGAACAAAGTTCCCGGTGTCCGGGCGGCGATGTGTTATGACGTGGCTTCGGCACGCAACAGCCGCGAGCACAACGACGCCAACGTGCTCACGCTCGGCGCCAAAATGCTCTCAGAAGAGAAAATTCTGGAAGTTGTCGAAGCCTGGTTGAACAGTGTTATTCGGGAAGATCGCCACATCCAGCGGGTCAATAAAATCAAGCAGGTTGAAGCACGGTATTTGAGATAGGGTAATAGGACATAAAGGACCTAAATGTAAGGGGGCTGTTGCTGTGAACTGCACCCACTTTGAAAACCCGGAACCTGGAACCCTGAAGAATCCACACGAGGACACACAACTCCATGTCACATTCAGAATTGAGCGTTGAAGCCCTGATCGCCCAGATTACTGACGAAATTTATGCCCGGTTAACCCAGGAAGCGGCACTGCATTGCTGCAGTTCTGATATGCAGTATGCACTGCATTGTGGAGCGGAGCGGCTTGGGGTGCGAGCTGAACTTTCGCCTGCCGCCCGTGAGATTGCTTCTTCGATTGATCACACCTTATTAAAACCCGAAGCCACCGAAGCCGAAATCGAGCAATTGTGTCGGGAAGCGGCTGAATATGGCTTTGCGTCGGTGTGTGTCAATCCAGGTTGGGTTCGCAAAGCTTACCAGATTTTGCGCTGTACGGACGTGCTGGTCTGTACCGTGATTGGCTTTCCACTTGGGGCCAATACACCAGATGTCAAAGCGTATGAAGCCCGTCGCGCGATTTTTGATGGGGCACGCGAAGTGGATATGGTGATCAATGTGGGAGCGCTCAAATCGGTCAACCACGAACTGGTTGAACGTGACATCCGGTCTGTGGTTGATGTGGCCCACGAAGCCGGTGCCATCTGTAAAGTCATCATCGAAACCGCACTTCTGACTGATGAAGAAAAAGTTACCGCCTGCCTGCTTTCAAAAGTGGCTGGTGCTGATTTTGTGAAAACTTCGACCGGGTTCAGCAAAGGCGGCGCCACGGTTCACGACGTCGAACTGATGCGGCGGGTGGTTGGCGCGGAAATGGGCGTGAAAGCTTCGGGTGGAGTTCGAGATTTTGCCGGGGCACAGGAAATGATCAAAGCCGGAGCTTCCCGAATTGGCGCCAGCGTTGGCGTCAAGATCGTGCAAGGGTTGGGCAATCCGACCCAGGTGGCGGCTTCTGGCGGTGGATACTAAGCCGAATCCGGGTTCCGGGTTCCGGGTTCCGGGTTCCGGGTTCCGGGTTCCGGGTTCCGGGTTCCGGGTTCCGGGTTCCGGGTTCCGGGTTCCGGGTTTTCGAAGTGAGCTTCATTCTTCATTCTTCATTCTTCATTTCTATGTCAAACACCAGCGCTTTTGTTCAAAACGATATTCACAATTATATTTTGTCAGTCACACTGCGGGAACCTGAGCTTTTACAGCGATTACGGGAAGAGACTGCCAGCCATCCGATGTCGCGAATGCAAATTGCGCCGGAGCAAGGACAGTTTATGGCCCTGCTGGTTCAAATGCTTGGAGCCAAAAAAACACTCGAAATAGGTGTTTTTACTGGCTACAGCTCGCTCAGTGTTGCCCTGGCTCTGCCGCCAGATGGAAAAATTGTGGCCTGTGATGTGAGTGAAGACTGGACCAATGTGGCCCGACGATACTGGAAAGAAGCCGGCGTTGAGCACAAAATTGATTTGCATCTGGCCCCAGCCGTCGAGACCTTGAGTCAATTGCTGGCTGATGGAGAAGCCGGAACCTTTGATTTTGCGTTTCTGGACGCCGACAAAGACAACTATGACACGTACTATGAACTTCTCTTGCCGTTGCTTCGACCCGGTGGCGCGATTGCGATTGATAATGTGTTGTGGTCAGGGCGAGTTCTTGATCCTGAGGTCAATGATGCCGATACGGTAGCGCTCAAGGAACTGAATCAAAAACTCCATCACGATGAGCGCATTAGCTTGAGTATGCTTCCGGTTGCAGATGGTTTGACGCTGGCGGTGAAGAGATGAAGTGAGTCAGTAGTCAGTAGTTGATAAGTCAGTAGTCAGTAGACAAAACCCAGATCGTTGAATCCAGGGAACTCTTGAAAAGAATTGTTCATAACTGACTCAAATAGAATAAAATACTCTTGACATGAACTCCCAAATCCCAACACTCGACTACTGACTACTGACTACTGACTACTGACTACTGACTACTGACTACTGACTACTGACTACTGACTACTGACTACTGACTACTGACTACTGACTACTGACTACTGACTACTGACCCAAATCAAAACCCAACAATTTTGAACAACAGATATAAAACTGTGAGCAGTAAAATCGAACTCAACCCGATGAGGAGTTTGGTATGGGCCCGGGCGTAGCGTTCGCGGCGGATATTGAGCATCTCCCGAAGTTCCTGCCGGGTAAATTCGCCTGATCGAATCGGGTTGTAATCCTGCAACATATGAAATGAAGAGGAAATTTCTTCATTGTTGTCCGGCAGATTCAGGCTTGTTCCACTGACCTGAGCGATGACCACCGTTGCGTCATCGTGTGACCCACGTTCGCGTGCCATTTCGGAAAGTCTGGCTGTTGCCGCGGCTGGTGACTTAGCAGCCAGAACCGTCGCCAATATTTCATCATTCGACACAGTGTTGTACATTCCATCGCTACATAAAATCAGCCAATCGCCTTGTTTGACATCAACGCTGGTTTGGGCCACGGTCACGGTGCTTCGTAATCCAACCGCCTGCAATACCACGCTGTTTCCAGTGCTATAACTAGCATCTGTGCGCGACATCTCGCCATTCTTGACTAACATTTCCGAGACGGATTGATCTTCGGTGACCTGCCGTAACGTGCGATTTCGCAACAGGTAACATCGAGAATCGCCAACTTCGACCACGTGAGCGGTGCGACCAAGCAACAGGACGGCGGTTAAGGTGGCGCCCATCCCGTGCCAGGCTGGATTATTTTGCCAGGCTGACCAGACGCGTTCGTTGGTTGCCTCAACCGCTTCGAGAAAAGCTTCTTCGGGTGGGCGTTGTTTGTAGCGGACAATCCATTCTTCGGAAAGTGCCTGCACCGTTAAACCACTGGCAATTTCACCAGCCAGATTTCCTCCCAGGCCATCCGCCACCGCGAGCAAAATGCCTTTCGCTCCAACCGGTGCCGCCAGCGTATCACCAGCTTCGGCCCGGCGATGTTGATCGGTGTGAAACACCAGGAAATTGTCTTCATTGGCAATATGGGTTGTGCCCTGGGTGCTCAGGCCGCAGGCGGTCGCTCGGACGTCAAAGGAAAGTTGAAGCGACCGGAGTTCACTCAGCCGATCGGAACTGGGACCAAATGCCGAACTGGAGTCGCTAAAGGGCGGGCTCATAACAGCAACCATAAATATGTTGATACCTCTGCTTCTTCAATGGACTTTGAATCTGAAGAAGCAGCGTCGCAACGGGAAAACCGAAGAAAATCCCCTGGGCCCTGAGAGGCACCTGGGAGGCTCATTCGAATTGTTTTCGGAATTCGAGGAATTGCTGCTTGAGATCGGTGAGTTCCTGGCGGAGCGCCGCAACTTCAGATTCAAGTTGCGCCATACGTTCATTTTCCGCTGAGGGTTTACTGACAACGCTTTCCGTGGCCGAACTGGGTTCGGGCCTTTCGATTTTAATTTCTCCGCTGAGCAGGTGGGCAAACCGTGTCTCTTTGGTTCCTGGCTGACGTGGTAACCGAATGATCAGTGGGTCTGGACTGCGGGTTTCCAGCGTCTGGAGGGTCTCCTCAACTTCGGCCAGCGAGCCGAATTCATAAATTCGCCCCCCACGGCTCCGCAGTTCGCCAGGGGTTTGAGGTCCGCGGAGCATGAGAACATCCATCACTGCGATTTCCGGCATTTTGAGGGCAAATTCTTCCGTGAAAATCTCAGCATATTTCGGCACCCGGTGGTCGGCACCGCTGATTTGACGAGCACACCGTTTCCCCCGAAGGTTAAACAGTGCATCCAGGACGGTTGAATCGTCATAGGAAACCACGGGTTCGCGGTTCGACAGTTGATTACAGGCGTTCACCAGCGCATTGAGGGTTAATGGGTAGTAGTCAGGCGTGGTGAATTCTTTCTCGATCAGTGCGCCGAGCACTCGCACTTCAACGGCAGTCAGGATGAAGTCCACGGCAAACTCGCTTCCTTTTTGGGAGATGAACTCTTCGTCTAGAAGAAAACAAATGTGAGGCTGGATAAACACTTATGCACCAAGCCACGCCAGATGTAAAGCTATATAAGAATGAAGAATGTGATTAGTGGCTAGTGGTTAGTGATTAGTGGTTAGTGGTTAGTGGTTAGTGGTTAGTGGTTAGTGCGTGGTTCTTGGTTCTTCTTCGAAAGCATTGATTTCTAACCACTAACCACTAACCACTAGATGGTTTCTTCATTCCGAGCTGGTTGGACCAAAAAACTGAGAACTGACCCAGCCATCTTCAACGCTGGTGTCAGAGCGTCTGACCCACTCCACTGGTCGCACCCGATACCAGCGGCCTTGTTCTTCAAGGATTTCCACCCGAACTCCCCGTGCCAGTTCGCCCACGACATTATTTTCAACCCGTGGCGCCGACCGAACATTGACCCCCGTTGTCGTCACGGCATATCGCGTGGATCTGGTCCAGATTCCACGCGTCTTAAAAAACTGAAAGTCAGCCACATACTGTTTGGTGGTGCGATAAATGACCACCAGACTGGTGACAAAAAGGATCGCAATCGTCAAAGTGGTTAACCAGTGAATGACCCCAGGGGTAAAGATCGCCCACCATCGAGATGGTCGAGGTTGAACTGGAATTTCGGGCGTGGTCGCCGGCTGGTTTGCCGCAATGGTTTGAGGGACAGTTCCTTCGGGAATTGAAAGGGGAATGAATGATTTGCCGCCACGGGCCTGTTCAGAGGGGGCATTTCCTTTGCGAAGGGAAACGGGTTGGGTTGAGTGAGCTGAATCAATCGGGATGACAATTCGACTAACTGGTTTTGGGATGGGGCCACGTGATTCGGAGGCTGAGACTGAACCAAGAAGCCGGGTTTCGCCGTGCTCAGTGGCAGCCGGGGCAATCTGAGTGGCTGGAATAAAATGGGCGGCTGGCGGAGCTTCAGGAATTTCAAGCGGGGCACTGCGGGCTGAACGTGGTTGAACGCGGGTGACTTCATCCTCTTGCCACTCACCAAGACGAGAAAAGTCTGTCCAAAATGACTCAACATCCGGATACCGCTCCCTGGAGTCAGCAGCGGTGGCTTTTTGCAGAATGCGCAGGAGTTCCTGGCTATAGGGAAGTGTGATAAGCGGGTGAGGAAGTGCCGTAATTGGCCTGCCGTTAAACATCTGAGGTGCTTTTCCGCTCAGGACCGTGTAAATCGTCTTTGCGAGGGCATAAATATCAGCCGCGGGTGTCAGTCGTCGCCCCCAGGTGATCTGACCATCAAAATTCGGATGATGTTCAGGTGGAGCATAGACATTGGTGCCAACGCGGGTGATTTCTTCATCTTCCCGATGGGCAATTTTCGCCACACCAAAGTCAGCAATCTTGATAACTTTCAAATCCGCTGAGAGCAGCAGGTTTGAGGGCTTCATGTCCCGATGTATGATCTGTGACTCGTGAGCATGTTCGAGCCCTTCGGCAACTTGCTGGAAGTAAAACAGGGTTTCTTCAAGTGACAGCGGGCCGTGTGAGCGGCAGAAATCGAGCAGATTTCCACCAGCCATATATTCAAGCACAAGAAAATAAAAGGGTTTCCCTTGCAGATCAGTGGCCATTCCGTGCCCAAGCCGCCGAACAATATTGGGATGGCGGATGGTATCGAGTACCTGAGCTTCGGTCTCGAAATTCTCAACTAAAACCCGATCCAGTTCTGGTTCGAGTGAACCTTGCAAGCTGGTATTGAGGGCTTTAATGATGACGGTTGCCCCGTTGAGGTGATCATTGGCGATAAAAATCTCCGCATAGCTCCCCTGTGCAATACAGCGCAGCACTGCAAAACGGTCGTCAATGAGTGTGTTTTCGAGAGAAAGTCGGTTCATGGCAAATGGTGATCGAGAGGGTGCAATCGTCATCATAAGTAGCCAGCGAAAAATGAAAAGGGAAAAAGTAAAAGCTGCAGCCAGATGTGGAAATGCGACTGGTTGCCATACGCCACTTGCCCGTGTATGTTTCGGGGACACAAGACATGGGGCTTAGGGCTTGGGGCTGAAGACTCGCAAGCTCGGAGCAAAGGAAGGGATGAGGGATGAAAGATGAGGGATGAAAGAAAACCAATTCTTCAGCCCTCAGCCCCAAGCCCTCAGCCCTGGTTTTCTCAGCCCGACTGCTTCAGCCCGACTGCTTCAGCCCGAAATTTTCAACCCACTTTCTTCTGAGTTTCCAGTCATGAACTTTGTTTTTACCAACCGATTTTTGTGGCTTTTTGCCATTGGGCTGGTTTTTTTAATTGTGAGCTGGGTGGTGCCACCGCTCCGATGGCTGGTGCTGATCTATGACCTGGCGTTGGTGGCAGCGGCTATCTGGGATTACCGACACACTGAATCTCCAGAAATCTTCAAAGTCAATCGGGTGTGCGAAGGCCAGTTTTCAATCGGTGCTGAAAACCCGGTTACAGTGACCGTTGCCCATTCGGCCAAACGTCCAATCCAAATCCACTTAAAAGATGAATACCCACCAGAATTGATCACCGAACAGCGTGAAAGTGAACTCGTGGTCAACCCTCGTCATCAGGCATTTTTCAGCTACACGGTATTTGCCACTTCGCGAGGGGCGTTTACCTTTGGTGGCATTGCGGCACGCTATCTTGGCCCGCTGGGGCTGATCTGGCGTCAGACGACATTCCCGGCGACCCAAACTGTCAAAGTCTACCCTAACATTCAGGAAGCCAGAAAAAATGAACTGATTGCCCTTCGAAATCGGGACCTCCGGCTGGGTCAGCGGCGAATGCGCCACAAGGGGCAGGGCCGTGAATTTGAATCGTTGCGCGAATTTGTAACGGGTGATGAAGTCCGCCATATTTCCTGGTCAGCTACGGCCCGGCGTGGAAAGTTAGTGACTCGTGAATATCAAGTCGAGCGCAGTCAGAATATTGTGGTGATGATTGATTGCGGACGATTGATGACCACCCGCATCGGAAAGCTGACCAAACTCGACTACGCGGTCAACGCGGCGCTTTCAATTGCCTATGTGGCCACGGCCAGTGGCGACAATATGGGGATTTTGGCTTTTTGCCGACAGGTCACCCACTACCTGCCACCCAAACACGGGCGGACACAACTGGCGAAAGTTCTGGATAGTCTCTATGACGTGAAGGCTGAATTGATTGAACCATCCTATGCGCGTGCTTTTTCCTACCTCAACACGAACTGTCGGCGACGGTCGCTGGTTATCATTCTCACGGATCTGGTGGATCGTGATGCCTCGGCGGAACTTCTGACCCACACGGCGACCCTGTTTCCGCGTCATTTGCCCTTGATTGTAACCATTGGGGATAAAGATTTGTGGGGGCTGGTTCGTGAGGTGCCAAAGACTTCTGAAGCGGTGTTTGAGCAATCTGTCGCTGAGGAGTTACTGTCTGAACGAGAGTCGGCACTTCGTCGGATTACGCAACTTGGTGGGCTGGCGCTTGATGTCCCAACCGGAAAACTCTCATTGGAACTGGTCAACAAATACCTGGAAGTGAAGGAACGAGGGCTCTTGTAACCCGTGCCTGGTGGCCTGGTTTTTCAACCCTGATTTTCAGCCCTCAGCCCCAAGCCCTCAGCCCTGGTTTTTCAACCCGGAACCCGGTTCACCTGTCTTCCGGTGAGTCAGGCTTGCGTTGTGCCAGATCCAAATAGCTTTCCTTATTTTGAATTTTTCGGGACATGTCGTCCATCGTGCCTTCAAACTGCCCGAAATCACTCATGAATTTGGACATACTGGGCGGCAACGAGCCAAGCGCCGCCGATGAGGTATCAATTTTGTTGCGCTGGTCGGTCAGGTCCGCAAAAATCAGGGCTTCGTCGTCAGTGAGTGTTCCTTTGTATTTTTTGAGTGCGAGCTGGCGATAGAGGGCTTCAAGGTCTTCAGACAATTCCATAATCAGATACTCCTGAGCGTGATTTTGCAGTGGAAAGTGTGAATAATATAGAGGCCGCAATCTTCCAATCGCAACCTTTAAATCAAGTTTAACTCCCAAGATTTCCTGAAGTTACATTTATGAGTGAACATACCCCACGAACTTTTTCCATTGGCGAATGGGCTTCGCTGTCAAAAACCATCACTGAAACTGATGTTACTCTGTATGCTGGCATTACTGGCGACTTTAATCCGGTGCATATTGACGCTGAATATGCTAAAACGACTCGATTTGGTGCCCGAATTGCCCACGGGATGTTGACCACCGGGTTTATTTCAGCCGTGCTTGGCATGAAGCTTCCTGGTCCAGGGGCTATCTACCTTGGCCAGGAATTGAAGTTCCTCAAGCCGGTGTACATTGGCGACACCATAACGGCACGCGTTGAAGTTTTGGAATTTCATGCTGAGAAAAAAATCCTGGTGGCTAAAACCGAATGCCTGAATCACCGTGGCGAAATTGTTTTGACTGGAACGGCCAAATTGTTGGTGTCGTGAGAAATTTGAAAGATCAGGTGTGTACCCGTGACAGTTAAATTTTGATTGAACATTCAATGGAATGACACTTGCTGAAGTGATCCCAAACTATCGAAATTGATTTCAATTCGAAAAGAGGGTCCTTCCACATGCCGTTTGATAATTTGTGCAAATATCTGGCAGAGCAGTATCCACTGGACTTTGCCGAATGGATTTTAGGATACCGGCCTGCTCAATCTGAAGTTCTGAAAACAGAACTCAGCATTGAGCCGGTTCGGGCTGATTTTGTGACCTTTCTGAAAATTGAAGGGCGCATTTTGCATATTGAGTTTCAAGTCAATGCCGATGCCAAACCCCCGATGGAATTTCGCCTGTTGGAATATTGGGTTCGGCTCTATCGGCAGTATCAACTTCCAATTACTCAGGTTGTGGTCTTGCTGAAAGATTCGCTGGCAGCTCGGAATCTGCCCAGTGAATTTCGGGCGGAAAACACCTTCCACCGGTTTCACATTATTCGGATGTGGGAACAACCACCCCAATTTTTTCTGAACAGTTTGGGGCTTGTCCCGCTCAGTGTGCTGACACAAACTTCGGATCCAGGTGATTTGCTTCGGCAGGTTGCCACCAAACTCAACACTATCTCTGAACCAAACCAAAGACGAGACACCCTGGCCTGTGCCCAAATCCTGGCTGGGCTTCGGTTTGACAAAAATCTCATCAAAAGCTTATTGCGGGAGCGTGTTATGCGGGAATCAGTGATTTATCAGGAAATTTTAGAAGAAGGCTTGCAGGAAGGTCGTGAACGCGGTTTACAACAAGGACTGCAGGAAGGTTTACAACAAGGACTGCAGGAAGGTTTACAACAAGGACTGCAGGAAGGTTTACAACAAGGACTGCAGGAAGGTTTACAACAAGGTTTGCAACAAGGTTTGCAACAAGGCCAGATTCAGGGAGAGCAATTTATAATTTTGCGGATGCTGGCTCAGAAATTAGGAAATTTGCCAGATCATTTAATTTCGCAAATTAAACAGTTGCCAGCGTCGTCACTTGAAATTTTGGCTATCAAACTTTTTGATATATCTTCGGTTGAGGATGTTCAAAATTGGCTGGCTTCGCATCCAGTTGAATAGAAACTATACTCATTATGAAGGATGAATTATGAATTATGAACTGGCTATTTAATTGAAAATCAAGTAGTTCGTTCATTCATAATTCATAATTCATAACTCATAATTACTATAACTACCACTTCTGACTTTGGTCTTCGAGTGCATCAAGGGCTGCCTGCAATTCTATTTGTTGGGCAGCCATTTCTGTTTCGTTTGCCTGACGGGACACCACAATCGGGCGACCATAGGCAATCCGGGCGCGTGAAAAGGGTTTGGGCACCCGAAATCGGTCCCAGCTTTTCAATTCCCAATATTTTTGAGTGGTCACACACATTGGCAAAATCGCGGCTCCGCTCAGACGAGCCAGCATCACGGCCCCAGGTTTGGCTTCATATTTTGGTCCTTTCGGACCATCAATTGTAAAGGCGGTATCGTGCCCATCGCGAACGCAACGGGCCATTTGTTTGAGTGCCTGGATACTGCCTCGAGTCGCTGAACCGCGCGAGGCCCCATAGCCAAAAAGCTGGATGACCCGAGCGATGATTTCTCCGTCAAAACTTTGTGACGTCATCACGACAATTCCTCGCCGCCGAAAAAACAAAGTGGCGCCCAGGATTCGATTGTGCCAGAAGGTATAAATGATCGGTGTGCCTTCGGGAACAGCACCGCGTTTGTCAGTCGGATCGGCTGTTCCTTCGCCGGTTTTGTCCCAACGGAGCGTGAGACCAATTCCCGTGAGCACCAGATAGGTGAGATAAGCAACGAGATGAATCATCAGCCGCTGCCGGAGTGTGTATCCACTCAGGTCAGCGGCCTGATACGGATCCGTCCCAATTGGAGAAACAAGAGGTCTATCACTCAATGCTGGTTATTATTCCTTGGTAACGTCTGTCAGAGCAGCCAGATAGGGAAGTTGTCGGTGTTGATCATGAAAGCCTAGCCCATAGCCGACGATCATGTCTTCAGTTCGGGAAAATCCAACGAAATCAGGTTTAATCTCAACCTTGCGAAAATCAGGTTTGTCAATTAACACCGCTGATCGAATTGAATTGGTGCCGAGGGATTGAATATGCGAGAAGAGAAAGTCGAGCGTGACCCCGGTATCGAGAATCCCGCCCACCAGAAGAATATTTTGGCCTTTCAGATCACTCGTCGTTGAGTAAATGATACCTTTATGTCCAGCCTCATGTTGTTCAGTGGCTTTCATAAAACCGCAACGCACTGGTCGCTGAAAGGCCCGCAACAAATCAGAGAGAAACATAAAAGAATCTTCCAGCAGACCGATCAGCGTCAGGTCCTGCCCTTCATAGGCGGTTTCAATTTCCTGCGCCAGTTCCTGAACCCGGGTTTTAATTTCCTCTTCGTGGACAATGACTTGCAGGTTGTCGGACATAAAGTAATCTCCTTACGATTGAATGAAGACTGCGTTTGTGACTGGACCGAATGCCCCATTCTAGGTTGGGTATCCAGGGTTTTCAACTCAGGCTTGTGAAAAACCAGGGCTTGAGGCTGAAGAAACCAGGGCTTGGGGCTTGGGGCTGAAGACTCGCAGGCTCGGAGCACAGAAAGGGATGAGGGATGAAAGATGAGGGATGAAATAAAACCAATTCTTCAGTCCTGAGCCCCAAGCCCTGAGCCCCAAGCCCTGAGCGCGAAGTCTTCAGCCCGAGGTTTTCTCATGCAACCAGCAGGCTGACCAGTGGGAAGCTCCGATTTGATAGAGTGGCGGGGCTGCGCTTCGACACCGATCCTGGACTTCACTACAGCGAGGTGCAAACGCGCAACCCGCCGGCAATCTGGCTAAATCAGGAGGCAGTCCAGGGATTTGATAGAGTTCAACCTGATCCAAACCCGGATCCGGAATTGATTTCAGAAGTCCCACCGTGTACGGGTGACCGGGCGATTCAAACAGGTTTTCAGTTGGTGCTGATTCAACAATTTTCCCAGCATACATCACGGCAATGCGATCAGTCATTCCCGCGACGACACCTAAATCGTGGGTGACCAGGATCACCGACATTCCAATTTTTGAGCGGATATCTTTCATCAACTCAAGGATTTGAGCCTGAATCGTCACGTCCAATGCCGTAGTTGGTTCATCAGCAATCAGAAGTTTAGGAGTGCAGCTCAGTGCCATGGCAATCAGGACACGCTGGCGCATTCCGCCTGAGAATTCATGTGGGTATGCGTCAATGCGTTGACTTGCCTCCGGAATACCAACCTGTTCCAGCAGTTCAATTGCTTTACGGCGAGCTTCAGTTTTGGTCAATCCCAAATGTAATTCGGTCAACTCAGTTAACTGGCGGCTGATTTTCAAAAATGGGTTGAGCGACGTCATCGGATCCTGAAAGATCATGGCGATTTGCTTGCCGCGAATCTGCCGCATTGCCCGTTCTGACAGCGCCAATACATTTTGTCCGTCAAATTCAACCACTCCACCAGTGATTTTCCCTGGCGGATCCGGAATGAGTCGCATCAACGACAGGTTAGTGACTGATTTTCCACTTCCGGATTCACCAACGATGCCCAGTGTTTCACCTTGTTCCAGTTGAAACGAAATCCCATCCACGGCTTTGACAACGCCGGACTCAGTAAAAAAGAACGTTTGCAGATTTTTGACTGAAAGCAATGGCGGCATGATGGTCAGTTTTTCCTCATTTGTGGGTCGAGTGCATCCCGCAAGCCATCACCGACAAAATTTAAGCTTAACAAAGTAAGTGTCATCAGGACCGCAGGGAAAATCAGTTGCCAGGGATAAATCGAAATTGACTGGACGCCTGAGCTGACCATCGTGCCCCAACTCGCCAGTGGCGCCTGCACACCCATCCCCAAAAAACTCAGGAAGGATTCTTCCAGCATCACAGTTGGAATCGTGAGGGTTGAATACACAATCACCGGCCCCAGCGTGTTGGGCACCAAATGTCGAAAGATAATACCGGGGCGACTGACACCAATGGACACCGCCGCTTCAACAAACTCCTGGTTTTTAAGCGAAAGCACCTGTCCGCGCACAATCCGTGCCATCGTGAGCCACGAAATCGCTCCGAGTGCGATATAGAGCAACATCAGGCTTCGCTCAAAAAAACTCAGCAGGACGATAACAATAAAGATAAACGGCAGAGCGTAAAGCACATCCACCGCCCGCATCATCACTTCATCGGTTTGGCCTCCGATATAGCCCGAAACTGCGCCATATGAGACTCCGATCACAATACTGACAAAGGTTGAGACCAGGGCTACCTTGAGTGAAATTTGCCCTCCGGCCAGACACCGCACCAGAATATCCCGCCCAAGTTCATCCGTCCCAAACCAGTGTGCCAAACTTGGGGGTTGGTTCAGCGCATTAAAATCTTGCTGGTCATAGGTATACGGTAAAAATTCCGGCCCAATCAGAACCATGCCTATCATCACCACAAGCAATATTCCGCCCACCACGGCCAACTTGTTTTTGAGCAGCCGACGCCAGGCATCTTTCCAAAGACTGGTGCCTTCAGCCAGCTCAAATGATTCATTCGTTGCGGAAAGGAATGTGGGCATTGAGGTTCAGGGTTCAAGGTGTTCGAAGTAGGGGGCGGACCGATGTGTCCGCCCTTAATAGCGAATGCGCGGGTCAATCGCCGCATAGGCAAGGTCAACGAGGAAATTCGCCACAATCAGAAAAACCGAAACCAGCAGCACTACGCCCATAACCAGCGTGTAATCACGGGAATTGGCGGCTTCGATAAAGAAATTTCCCAATCCGGGAATCAGAAAAATTTTCTCAACAACAATCGTCCCACCCAGCAGAAAAGCCAGCGCCGGACCTGAAAATGAAACTACAGGCAGCAGTCCTCCGCGGAGGGCGTGCCGGAAAACCACCGCGGTTTCCGAAAGTCCTTTCGCGCGAGCGGTGCGGATGTAATCTGCTCGCAAGACTTCGAGCATCCCGGACCGGGTCAGGCGCGCAATATAGGCCGAGTAGAGGCCGCTCAGGGTAATCGCCGGCAAAATTAAATGTCGGAAGTCTCCCCATCGCGCCGGGGGCAACCAGTACAAGGTCAGTGAAAAGACCAGAATCAACAGTGGCCCCAGGACAAAACTTGGAATTGATACCCCAAGCACGGCAAAGAACATCGCTCCATAATCAATGACCGTGTTTTGCTTGAGTGCTGCCAGGATTCCCAATCCCAACCCGACCACCAGTGCAATCACATAGGCCGCCAGCCCGAGTGCCACCGATTTCGGCAGACTGTCCCGAATGATGTCATTCACAGTTTGATCCGCATACCGGGTCGAGGGGCCGAGATCAAAGGAAAAAACCACTCGTTTCAAATAGTTCCAGTACTGGTTGTCGCTGCCATTCCATTGAAACGTCAGTCGTTGCTGCCACGGGCGATGCTGTTTGGGGTCGTCAGGTTGAACCAGTGAGAGAAAAAAGATGGGTTTATCCAGGCCATATTGACGGTTCAAACTCTCAACAACTTGAGGTGGGAAGGCTTTGGCATTGGCAAAAGGATTCCCTGGGGCGCTCCGAATCAGAAAAAACGAGAGCGTCAAAATCAAGAGCAGTAATGGAATCAGGCCAGCCAGGCGAATCAGAAAAAAACGAAACATGAAAAGGTCAATGAAGAATTGAGAATGAAGAAAACCAGGGTTCAGGGTCATTAAGTACCAGGATAAGGATTTCAGGTCCGAAGGGTCGCCGTTCAATAGCCGTGGCGCGAAGCCCACGGGAAGAGAATGGAAAAAGAATTGATTCGAAAACCCTGAACCCTGAACCCTGAACCCTGAACCCTGAACCCTGAACCCTGAACCCTGAACCCTGAACCCTGAACCCTAATTCTGAATAGACACAAACTTCATTTGATGGGTGTCGAGCAGGTTGACGTGATACCCCTTGACAAAGGGCTTGGTCATAAAACTATTGGTGTAAAAATAAATTGGAATCAACGGCACCTGGTCAATCAGGTAATTTTCAGCCTCGGCCAGGATCTGAAGTCGTTTGGCCGGGTCTGATTCGGTGCTTGCCTGTTTGAGCAGCCCACCGTATTTGGGGTCAAGCCAGCCAGAGTGGTTATTGAGATTTTCAGTCTGGTAAATATCAAGAAACGTTGTTGGATCAAGATAATCACCCTGCCAGACGTCGCGGCATACATCAAAATCGCGTCGGTCCCACCGGGCTTGGAAGGTTTGCCATTCTTCGTTTTGCAGTTCGACCGTTAATCCAAGATTTTCTTTCCACATGCGCTGAATTGTTTCAGCAATCTGTTTATGGCTTTCCTGGGTGTTGTAGTAGATGGTGAATTTCGGAAACCCTTTTCCATCTGGAAAGCCAGCCTGAGCCAACAACCGTTGGGCTTCGGGTGGGTTAAAATCAGGGCCTTTGAGCACCGGATACCCTGGAATCCCTGGTGGAATGAGCATCGTGGCTGGTTGAATGATTCCATTAAAGAGTTTTTCGGCAATTTCGCGTTTGTTGATCGAAAGGTTTAACGCCTTTCGAACCAGCGGGTTATCAAAGGGTTTTCGGGTGACATTGATCGAATAATAATAAGTGCTGAAAAAGGCGCCAGTGCAGTAATCCTGCTTGGTTTGGATGATTTTCATAAACGGAAGCGGAATCAACCCGCTCGTCATCACATCCAGTTCGCCTGCTTTATACAAATTCATCGCGGCGGCGTCATTGACTGGTAAAAAGCTGATTTCATTGAGCTTCACTGTGGCTGCATCCCAGTAGGTGGCTGATTTGCGCAGCACAATCACATCATTGGGGCGATGTTCGGCCAGTGTAAAAGGTCCGTTCGTTACGATTTTCGCTGGTTCAACCCACTGTGCACCGTGGCGTTTGATGGTCCATTCCGGCAAGGGGACGAACATAAAATGAGCGGTCAGTTTGATGAAAAATGCGGTTGGATGCTCCATTTCAACCCGGAGCGTCAAATCATCAACTGCCTGCACTCCAAGCGTTTCAACCCCCATTTCGCCGTTGCTGATCGCTTCGGCATTTTTCAAGCAAAACATCAGGGCGACATATGGCGAGGCTGTTTCCGGGTCAACCGCGCGCCGCCAGGCATACACGTAGTCGTGAGCCGTCACCGGGCGTCCATCTGACCAGCGGGAATTGTCGCGCAGGTGAAAGACCCAAACCTGGGCGTCATTGTGTGATTCCCACGAGACGGCACTCCCTGGAAGCGGCTCCAATGTCTCAGGATGGTAGACCGTCAATCCTTCAAACAATTCCTTAATGATATTGCTTTCCGCCACGCCAGTGGTCTTGTGAGCATCGAGTGAGCGTGGCTCAGAGTGGTTCCCGAAGACAATTTTTTGCTCTTTCGGGGCGACAATGGTCCCAAAATAGCCACCTGGTGGAATAACACAGGCGGTCAAGGCACAACTTGCCACAAGCCAGGCAAGCGCGAAATACCTCGAATGATTGGACTTCAAGGTGGACATAAGCATTGGGATACAACAAGTGGTTGAAATGGATCGTGAGAAAACGGTGCTGAATGGCCTGTGAGTTATTACTCTAAAGGCTGGAGATGACTTTTGGCAACCTGCGGGCTGGATTGCATCCATCATTCCTTTTGCGTTAGAAACCCTGGACCGAGCGCCAGGATGACAAAATGACAAGGTGACAAGATGACAAAATGACAAAATGACAAAATGACAAGGTGACAAGATGACAAGGTGACAAAATGACAAGGTGACAAGATGACAAGATGACAAGGTGACAAAATGACAAAATGACAAGGTGACAAGGTGATTTTATTTCATCCCCCATCACTTCCGAAAATCCTGAACCCCAAACCCTGAACCCTCAGCGATATAAACACTACCATGCCCAAACGTACTGATATTCAAAAAATTCTGATCATTGGCTCCGGACCGATTGTGATTGGCCAGGCTTGTGAGTTTGACTATTCGGGGACTCAAGCCTGCAAAGCCTTGAAAGTCGAAGGATTTACCGTTGTCCTGGTCAATTCGAACCCGGCTACGATTATGACTGATCCGGGGCTGGCTGACCAAACTTATATTGAACCACTGACGGTCGAAGCCCTCGAATCAATCATTGACCGCGAGCGGCCCGATGCCCTTTTGCCGACGGTTGGTGGCCAGACGGCGCTCAACCTGACCGTTCGACTGGCTGAAAAAGGAATCCTGGATCGCTATCAGGTCACTTTGATTGGCGCCAAAATCGAATCTATCCACATGGCTGAAAATCGCCGGCTTTTTAAACAGGCAATGGATGAAATTGGTCTTGAAATGCCGAAAGCCGCCTTTGTGACTTCACTTGAGCAAATTGACGAAGTCATTCAAAAGATTGGGTATCCGGCCATTATTCGACCGAGTTTCACCCTTGGCGGGGCTGGAGGCGGGGTTGCTTACAACGACGAAGAATTCCGCCAGATTGTGGCACGTGGGTTAGCACTTAGCCCAATTACCGAAGTGCTGGTTGAAGAATCAATCCTGGGCTGGAAAGAGTATGAACTCGAAGTCATGCGCGACCATGCCGACAACATCGTGATTGTGTGTTCGATTGAAAACTTTGACCCGATGGGGATTCACACGGGCGACTCGATCACGGTGGCTCCGGCGCAAACGTTGACAGATCGCGAATATCAAATTTTGCGTGATGCGTCGTTGCGGATTATTCGCAAGATCGGGGTTGAAACTGGCGGCTCCAATATCCAGTTTGCCGTGAATCCGCATGACGGACGCTTGCGCGTGATTGAAATGAACCCACGCGTGTCGAGGTCTTCGGCGCTCGCCTCAAAAGCCACCGGGTTTCCGATTGCCAAGGTGGCGGCCAAACTGGCCATTGGCTACACGCTGGACGAAATCCCCAATGACATTACCCTCAAAACTCCAGCCAGTTTTGAACCGGCGCTTGATTATGTGGTGGTCAAAATCCCGCGATGGGCCTTTGAAAAGTTCCGCGCTACTGAGGCAGTGCTTGGCACCCAGATGAAATCCGTTGGTGAGGCCATGGCAATTGGCCGAACGTTCAAAGAAGCTTTTCTCAAAGCCCTGCGATCACTTGAAACCGGAAAAACCACGACGCTTGAGTACGTTGATGACCAGCACCTGCGCAATCAACTGGTCACACCCAACCCGGATCGCGTCGGATATTTGATGATGGCCCTCAGTCGCGGCTGGTCGTGTGAGACATTGCATCAGTTGACCTCGATTGATCCCTGGTTTTTGTTCCAGTTGCAGCAGCTTTCCGAAGTCGAAAAAGACGTTCAGGCTCAAACGCTGGCTACCCTTTCAGATCAGCGATTATTTGAACTCAAACAACTTGGGTTTGCCGACCGCCACCTGGCGGATTTGCTTGGAATTGATGAACCAGCGGTTCGCGAGCGCCGCCTGGCGTCTGGCATCAAACCGGTCTTTAAACGGGTGGATACCTGCGCGGCTGAGTTTGCTTCGTTTACGCCCTATCTCTATTCAACCTATGAAGATGAATGCGAAGCCGAGCCTACCGACCAGCCGAAAATCATGATTTTAGGCAGCGGTCCCAATCGCATCGGACAGGGCATTGAGTTTGATTACTGTTGCTGCCACGCCAGTTTTGCCCTCAAAGAAGCCGGATATGAGGCCATTATGGTCAACTGTAATCCAGAAACCGTTTCGACTGACTATGACACGGCGGATCGGTTGTATTTTGAGCCAGTGACTTTTGAAGCGGTGATGAACATTGTTGATCTTGAAAAACCAACCGGAGTGATCGTCCAGTTTGGTGGCCAGACGCCGCTCAATCTGGCCCGACGGTTGATGGCCGCCGGCGTGCCGATTATTGGAACGTCGCCAGATTCAATTGATCTGGCTGAAGATCGCGAGCGGTTTGGAAAATTGCTGGCTGATCTCAACATTCCACAGCCTCCAAATGGAATGGCGCTCTCTATCGAAGAAGCCATTGTGATTGCCAATCGGATTGGCTATCCGGTGCTGGTGCGTCCAAGTTATGTCCTTGGCGGACGTGCCATGATGATTGTGTATGATCAGGCCGGGCTCGAACAATATATGACCGAAGCCGTCGAAGTTTCTGCCGGGAAGCCCGTGTTGATTGACCGGTTTTTGGAATCAGCCTTCGAAGTTGACGTGGATGCGCTGTGTGACGGCGAAAAGGTGTGTATTGCAGGAATTCAGGAACATATTGAGGAAGCTGGTATCCACTCTGGCGATAGTTCGAGTGTGTTGCCGCCCTACATGATCGAACCCTGGCATCTGGACCAGATGCGGCGCTATACCCGGCAACTGGCCCTGGCGCTCAAGGTGGTCGGGCTGATGAATATCCAGTTTGCAGTCAAGGATGACACCGTCTATGTCCTCGAAGTCAACCCGCGTGCTTCGCGAACCGTGCCGTTTGTGAGCAAAGCCACGGGGGTTCCACTCGCCAAAATTGCTGCTTTATTGATGGTGGGCAAGAAGTTAACCGATTTCAATTTGCCGCCGGTGCTCTCTGTCAACCGGTTTTATATCAAGGCGCCGGTGTTTCCATTCATTAAATTTCCTGGTGTGGATCCAGTCTTGGGGCCGGAAATGCGCTCAATCGGGGAAGTGATGGGGGTGGCTGATAGCTTTGGAATGGCCTTTTTGAAATCGCAGTATGGCGCGGGTATCAACCTGCCACAGCGTGGAACGGCTTTTCTCAGCATCAATGATCAGGATAAACCCAATGCCATCAAGGTCGCCCAGCGACTGCATAACCTTGGGTTCAAATTGATTGCCACTCGCGGCACCCAGGACATGCTTTCAAAGGCTGGATTGCCAGTTGAAATGGTCTTTAAAGTCAACGAAGGCCGTCCGCACATTGTGGACATCATCAAAAGCCGCAAGGTAGATCTGATTGTCAATACACCACTTGGCAAAATGTCCTACTTTGATGAACAGGCCATTCGCAGCGCCGCTATTCAGTATGAAGTGCCCTGCATTACCACCATTACCGGGGCGGTCGCCGTCACCAGCGCGATTCAAGCGCTTCAATTTGAAGCCATTGAAGTTCAGAGCCTGCAGGAATATCACCGCTCAGGGCTGGACATCGTTTTGGGGCTGAAGGCATCGGGCTGAAGAAAGCGGGCTGGGGGCTTGGGGCGACTGAAGGGATGAGGGATGAAGGATGAGGGATGAAATAAAACCAGTTCTTCCGCCGTCTTCTTCAGCTCCGAGCCACCAGCTTTCACGTGTCGGTTTTTGGTTCTCATCCCGGAGGGATGGAGCAAAGTTAGCCGGTGGTCAGCATCGCTTTGGATGCGCCAAGCATTATTCAATACCAACGGAAAGGCCACGGGTTTCTTATCCTGGCGCATATGGCCCCAAGCCCTGAGCCCTGGTATTCCCCAGTCCCTCAGATTTTCCAATCCTCAAACTTGAGCCCCGTAAAGGCTTTTAATTGTTCAATATCCGGGTGGAGATACTCCATAATTCGATGTTTGGTGGCTTCGTTTATGGTGGGCCGTTCCAGTTCCTGCCCAAACAAATGGAGCAGGCGACGGCGGCGCGGGGAAGTTCGCGGAAACATCTTGAGCACGACCTGTGACACAAAAGATGGTTTCCGTTTGTGCTTTGATTGATGGAGTTTGAATGAAAAATCTTCGTGGGTGAAGGTGTCGTCTACCCCCAAAAATTTGAACACACGCTGAATGGTCGCCACCCGTTGATTTTCCAGATCCTGATTATCAAAAATAAGGATCCGATCTGCCGGGTAATACTTCAGAAATTGTTCCAGTTGCCAGTAATAGCGGGTGCAGTTGATCAACGGATTGTGATCAAGTTTTTCCAGGGTTGCTTCCATTGTCCGGGTTTCAAGCCCGGCTGAAATCTGGTGGATATAGTGCGAAACAATGCGCTCAATCGGGTGACGGACAATGTAGACCAGTTTGGCATCTGGAATGACCTGGTGCATCCGCTCAGGAACCCCAGGGAAATTTGGGTGTTTGGTGTAGTTAGGTGATGATTCCCCGCGAATCTCAGCCGGTTCAGGAAATTGCGCTTCATACCAGTCCAACCCGTTCGCCCAGCCTTTCGATTTGATAAAAAAGTTCAGTTCCTTCTGTTCAGACATAAAAATCTGAGGGTGAAGACTTAAGTAGCCGTGGAGACTGGTGGTTCCACATTTCATGGCCCCAATGATGACAAGGTTGGGAAGCATAGATTTTTGATTTTCTTCAGAGATGTGATAAGAGAGAACGTTCGAAACTGCCACAAATAACACACAAAGGATTTTCGGGCAATCTTTCCACCGGGAAAGTCAGGGAGAGGCTCGCTCTGTGATCGGCTCTCGTCGGTTGGTCGTGGCCCGAAGCACAAAATAGCTTATGCACATTGAACATCACCCACGACACTCCGGCTGGATCGAAGTCATTGCCGGAGGCATGTTTTCTGGAAAAACCGAAGCCCTGATTCACCGGCTCCGGCGTGCTCAGATCGCCCGATTAAGGGTCCAGACCTTCAAGCATGAAATTGACGAGCGCTATGCAACCTATCACATTGTCTCGCATAGCCAGCTTCGATTCGAGGCTGAAAATGTGACCCGATCCTTAGACATTTTGCCGATGGTCAAAGCTGAAACCGATGTGGTTGGCATTGATGAAGGCCACTTTTTTGATGCAAATCTGATTGAAGTCTGTTCTGAACTCGCCAACCAGGGAAAGCGGGTGATCGTGGCCGGCCTGGATCAGGATTACCTGGGCCGTCCGTTTGAACCGATGCCGCAATTGCTGGCGATTGCTGAGTACATCACCAAGCTCCAGGCGATTTGTGCCCAATGCGGCAATCCCGCCAATTTCTCACAGCGTCTGGTCGCCAACGAAGCCAGGGTCCTGGTCGGGGCCGATGGATTTTATGAAGCCCGGTGTCGGCGCTGTTTTGTGCCACAGGTTTTGAGGGTCGAACCGGCGGTCAAAGTTGAAAGCGAGCATTGAACCTATGTTTCGAATCGGAATCGGATATGACGTCCATCGTCTGGTCGAAGGGCGCAAGTTGATCATCGGCGGAGTTGAAATCCCATATGACCGTGGGTTGCACGGTCATTCGGATGCCGATGTCCTGACCCATGCCATTTGCGATGCGCTGCTTGGGGCTGCCGCGTTGGGCGATATTGGCCAACATTTCTCTGATCGTGACCCTCAATGGGCAGGCATTGATAGTTTTCACATGCTCAAGCACGTCGTCCATCTGGTCGGTGAGTGCCAGATGAGAGTGGTCAATGTTGATAGTAATATTGTTGCCCAGGCGCCAAAACTGGCGCCGTATATTCCCGCCATCCGCCAGCGATTGGCTGACGCACTCCACCTGCCACTCGACGCCGTGAGTGTGAAAGCCAAAACCAACGAAGGGCTGGACTCAATTGGACGCAGCGAAGGCATTGCCGCCCAGGCAGCCGTTCTTGTGAAGATTTCGGGCTGAAGAAGTCGGGTTATTTTTGATCCAATCCACAGGCAGTCAACCCTTTTAAACGCAGGGTTTTGGGTTTGCACCGCGAAGCGTTGCCGTTCGGATAGCCGGTGGTAGCTCCCCAAACCTCGCAACCACCGGCTATCCGAACTGCAGCCCTTCGGGATGCTCAATCCAATTCTCAAAATACCTGGTTCTGCTGAAGGACAATCAAAGAAATTACAGAGTGAAAGTCTCCCCCCAATCCCGAAGTCTTCAGCCCTGACGTATGTCCACCACATCGCCACCCATTTTTATTCTTGGAATTACCCAGCGAAGCGGGACCAATTACCTGCATGATTTACTTGCCTTGCACCCTGATTGCCGTCCCGGTGGCGTGATTTTTGAAGATTTTCTCATTCATTATTCCGACCCACTGGCCAAATATGTCTCAACTGTCTATGACCACTGGAGTCCAGGATGGAACGTCCTTGAAAAAATCGGTCCAGAAGAAGTGCTGTTTGAATGCCTTGGAAATGGTTTGCTTGAGTTTCTGACCCGCCAGTGGAAATCAGCGTCAACTGAAATAAATCCACGGCAACGGCTGCTTTCAAAAACTCCAAGCGTGGTCAATTTGCGTCACTTTTTCCGGTTTTTTCCGCACGCTCACCTTCTGATTGTGGTGCGCGATGGACGGGCAATTGCCGAGTCGGCCCACCGCAGTTTCAATACCGCATATGAACGGTCATTTCAGGAATTAGCAGAAGGTGCGCGGGAAATTCTTCGATTTAAACGAGTTACAAACCAGGAAACCCACCCCTTTTCAATTGTCCGTTACGAAGACCTCTATCCTGACCCAGAACCCAGGCTTCGCGAACTCTTTGCTTCTCTGGAGTTAGATCCACAACGCTTTGATTTTGATCAGGCGCGAAACCTGCCGGTTCGTGGCTCATCGGATGTGAAACAAGCTGAAGGCCAGTTACACTGGAAACCAGTTGAAAAGAAAGCAGATTTTAACCCGTTAAACCGGTTTGCCCACTGGCCACCTGCATTGCACGAACGATTTGCCTGGGTTGTTGGGCCATATCTGATTGAACTTGGGTATGAGCCAGCTCAAGTGACGGCACCTGGCTTCCTGAAAAAACTCCGCCACCGCTGGCTGGATTGGCGAGGAAAGAGCGAATAGCGAGTAGCGAGTCGTCAATCCAAAAAGTGAAAAGTGAGTAGCGAGTAGTATCCAAAACAAGCTATAGGTTTTCAGAAAAAGAATCCGGAAAATGTAACGCATCGAGTCAAAAAACTTGACGATGGAAAAAGAACTGAGTATTCCCCGCAAAAGAAAAAAATACCAAAGGAGAATACTCAGAATGAGACCACGTCTTACCATA